>JAYTHQ010000388.1:0-2565 GCA_043732445.1 Bdellovibrionales bacterium
AAAGATCGGATGGCGCTCGCAATTATCGAAGACGCCGAAAGAACCGGCAAGTTAAAGCCCGGCGGTACGATCGTCGAAGCGACATCTGGAAATACCGGCGTTGGCCTTGCGATGGCGGCTGCACTCAAAGGTTATAAATGCATCTTCGCGATGCCCGAAAAAATCAGCGAAGAAAAACGCGCGGTTTTACGGGCCTACGGCGCCCGCGTCGTCATGACCCCGGCAGGCGTTGAGGCCGACGATCCTCGCTCGCACTATTCAGTCGCGGCAAAATTTGTTCAGCTGATTCCCAATAGTTTCGCGTCGAACCAGTATAATAATCCGGCAAACGAAGCGATTCATTACAAGACCACAGGTCCCGAGCTCTGGGACCAAACCGACGGGCAGATTGACGTCTTTGTTGCGGGAGCAGGCACGGGCGGCACGATTTCTGGCGTGGGTCGTTTCTTAAAAGAGAAAAATCCAGACATTAAAATCGTCTGCGCTGATCCGTTTGGTTCGATTTTGCACGACATGTTCTATTTCAAAGAAGTGCGTAAAGCACCGCACTCATATTTAGTCGAAGGCATCGGTGAAGATATGATGCCCGAAAACGTGCGTTTCGGCGTCATGGACGATTTCGTTCAAGTCAGCGATCCCGACGCCTTTAAAAAGACACGCGAAATCGCGCGCCTTGAGGGTTTGTTGGTCGGGCCGTCGTGCGGAGCCACGCTTGTCGCCGCCATCAACTACGCCGAAAGTGGCAAACTAAAAAAGCCATCGATGATCGTCTCGTTGTTTTCAGACAGTGGACGCAGTTACCTAAGTAAGGCGTTCAACGACGACTGGATGCGCACAAACAAGTTAGCGGCTTCTATTCTGACAACCGCGACGGTCCGCGATCTACTTGATTTCCGAGGCTCGCAAAAAGACCGAGCGGGCGTAAAAGTCGGGGCAAGTGTGAAAGATGTCGTTCACCAAATGCGGGAGCAGGGCTTGGCGCTGGCGCACGCGTACGACGGCGATAACTTCTCGGGCGTGATTCACGCTAGTGATTTGCTCTTGGCGCTTGCGACTGGGCGGGTGAGCCCGAACGAACCGATCCTTCACATCGTCAAATCAGCTCTTACTGAGGTTTCAAGCGAGATGACTCTGAGTGAACTCGAAATTCTTTTCCGCAAGGAATCGTGTTTACGCGTGAAAGATGCGAAAGCCGCCCTTTCCCCAGCAGATCTTGCAGATTATCTTTCTTCAAAAGAACAGGCCTAAAAAATGACTTCAGATTGGAATCCTTCAAAGTTTGGCTTCGACACACGTGCGATTCACGCGGGCCAAGTGCCTGACGCGACTTACGGTGCGGTCATGGCGCCTATTTATTTGTCGACGACTTTCGTTCAGCCTTCGCCTGGCGTTTATAACAAATACGACTACTCACGTGCGGGCAATCCGACACGTTCGGCTTATGAGGCGTGTCTCGCCAACCTCGAGTCGGGAAAACACGGTTTTGCGCTTGCGAGCGGGTGTGCCGCGGGAGCGACAGCGCTTCATCTTTTGAAAGCAGGCGATCATGTCATCGCTTCTGATGACATGTACGGCGGCACGTTTCGTTTGATGGACAAAGTCATTCGTCACAACGGCATCGAGTTCTCGTTTGTCGATCTGACCGTTCTAGAAAATTTCAAAAAAGCGATCAAACCAAATACGAAAATGGTCTGGATCGAAACGCCGACAAATCCAACAATGAAGCTCGTCGACATCAAGGCGACCGCGGCCGCCGCACGAGCAAAAGGAATTTGGTCAATTGTCGACAATACCTTCATGTCGCCGTACTTCCAGCGTCCACTTGAGCTTGGTGCCGACCTCGTCCTTCACTCGACAACCAAATATATCGGTGGTCACAGCGACATCATTGGTGGAGCACTCATCACCAATGACGACGCGGTTGCCGAACGTTTGGCATTTTTGCTCAAATCAATTGGTGCGGTCGCAAGTCCAATGGATTCGTATTACTCGATGCGATCACTCAAGACATTGCCGCTTCGCATGCGTCAGCACGATGCGAGCGGCAGAGAAGTCGCAAAGTTCTTATCGAAACATCCGAAGGTCGCGCGCGTTGCGTACCCGGGTCTTGAATCGCATCCGCAGCACGCACTCGCCAAAGAGCAGATGCACGGCTTTGGTGGAATGATGACGATGGATGTAAAAGGCGGTCTCGCTGAAGCCAAACGAGTTCTCGAAAATGTAAAAATCTTTTCGTTGGCCGAGTCGCTAGGCGGAGTAGAATCGCTGATCGAACATCCGGCCATCATGACTCACGCAACAATTCCACCCGAAACTCGCAAAGCTCTCGGTATCAATGACACGACAATCCGCCTTTCGGTGGGCGTCGAAAATGTCGAGGATTTGCTACGCGATCTTACTGACGCTCTCGCGAAAGCCTAAGGATTTGAATTTTTCTTGCGAACTCGCGGTCGAACTTAGACTCGCCGAGCGCTTCTGTGATCTTAAATTCGATAGGCCGTAACATCATCAGCAACGATTAATTAAAAAAGCAGTGCATCTCAAAATCTTGGTCACGGTAGTGCC
>JAYTHQ010000389.1:0-8628 GCA_043732445.1 Bdellovibrionales bacterium
GCGAACCAATTGGTTTTCTGCCGACATGAGTTTGTGCATCGTCTCAATCTCGAGTTGCGGATCAGCCGCCTGAGAAGGCGACAATAAACCGAAAGTTAAAAGTAAAACGAGGGCAACGCACATCGTTCAATTTTAGCGCGATTGATCGACACTTTCGAAGTCCAGGAACGCAATTATCAGAAGTTTAGCCCGGGATGATGGCGGCCAAAGCCTCGAGGATTGTTTGGCGATTCTGCAGAGCGTTCTCTGCGGAGCCCACGAGCCCACACTCCGCCATTTCTGGGTCTGTCATGACCCAGAAAACTTTGACGATCGCCGAAAGCTTTTTGACGGTCAGCGAGCCGCTTTTAACCGCGCGTGGAAGCAGATCAGGCCGCCGAAGTGCCGTGAGCAAAACCGACAACGTTTCTTGATAAGCCTCGATCTTCGCGTGATCGCCGCTCATGTAAATAGAGGGAACTTCCTGGCTCTTCCACGCGCGCGGGCGCGTGTATTGTGGATGCTCCAGCAGCCCGTTGTAGCCAGCAAACGATTCGTTCGATGCGGAGCGGTCGTTACCCAAAACTCCGGGCTTCAGGCGCCCGACAGCATCGACGATCACAAGAGCTGCGAGCTCACCGCCCGTCAGAATATAATCACCAATCGAAATTTCCTCGTCGACTTCGGTGTTAAGAAAGCGTTGATCGGCGCCGCCGTATCGACTCGAAATCAAAATAATGTCGGTCAAATTTGCGAGCTCTCGAGCTTTGGCATCGGTGAACGGAATGCCCCGCGGCGAGACGTGAATCACGCGCGTGGTCTTCTCGCCGTCGTGCGAAGAGATTTTTGATTTAATCAGCGCCAGAGACTGCGAAAGTGGCTCGGCCATCATGATCATGCCGTCGCCCCCACCAAACGGGCGGTCGTCAATCGTGTGATGAACGTTGGTCGTAAATGTGCGCGGGCTGACGCAGCTGAAGCCAATGACGCCCTTGCTAATCGCTTGCCCGACAACGCCGAAACCGCGCGCTGCTTGATCGACGACCTCAGGAAAAAGCGTGATGATATGAAAATTCAAAACTTATTGCCCTTCGGACTCTGACTCGGGTCCGTCGTCAACTTCGGCGAGGTGATCGCTTTGGCCGTCTCGCTTCGACAGCTCAGGTCCGATCTCTTCGCCAAGAAGACCTTCGGGCAAATCCATCAAAATCGTCTTTGCTTCGTAATTGATTTTCACGATAAACGCTTCGACGAACGGTATTTCAAATTGGCCATGAGCCGTATCGACAACAAGTAAATCTTGCGCCACGTTGCTTGAAAACTTAACGACGGGCCCGATTTCGCCGCGCGCTTTCGTTGACACTTTAAAGCCAAGAATTTCGCGAAGGAAAATCGTTTCGCCGGGCTTCGAAATTAAGAAGGCTTCGGGAATTTCGACCAGTCGACCTTTTAAAGTTTCGGCCTCGTTTCGATCTTTGATTTCGTTGGTTTTGACGATGAGCCCCGCTTTATGAACGCGCGCTGATTTGATCTGATAATTTTTAACGTCGGCGCCGCCAGCTTCAACAACAAGCCGAAGTTCTTTAAATTTGTTGAGCCAATCGGCTTCACCCGCAAAAAGCACGACGTAGAGCTCGCCGCGAATCCCGTGCGCATCTTTCACTTTTCCAACTCGTACAAATGTCTCGCTCATGATTTCCTCTTTAAAAAACAAAAGGCTTCCCGCGGGAAGCCTTTTGTTTTGTTCATCTCGGGCGCAGCCGGGAAGCTCAGTCAGTGCCGTTACTCGACGATCTCAAGGACCGAGCGTTTGTGAAGCTTCGTGCTCGCGGCATTTAAGATGGTGCGCATGGAGCGTGCGGTGCGACCTTGCTTGCCGATCACTTTGCCGAGATCTTCTTTTGCAACCTTCAGTTCAACGACCGTTGTTTGTTCGCCGGCGATTTCTTGGACTTCAACCGCATCGGGTTGATCGACCAGTGCTTTCGCCATGAACTCGACAAGATCTTTGAGGCTCGCGGTATCGTAACTCATCTAGATGACCTCTATTACGTTAATTTTAGCTTTCAGCCAAAAGCTCGGTCGCACCACGTGCACTCTCGAGTTTGGCTGATGTCAGGTGGAGTCGCGAAAGAATTAAGCGTTTGTTTTCGCTGCTGGTGGCACGTGCTTTGGCTTTTTTGCCAGACGAGCCGCGAGTTTCGCCGTTTCTTTCGGGTCGAAGTTCGTGTCTTTCGCTTGGCCTTTCGCCATACGCAGAAGGCTCATCACGCGAGGCGTGGGCTGCGCACCCTGCGCAATCCATGCTTCTGCTTTTGCTACGTCGAGCACAACTTTTTGCTCAGCGCCGCGCGGAGCTGGGTTGTAGTGACCAATCACTTCGAGGAATTTGCCACCGAGCCAACGGCGAGAATCTGCAACTGTGATACGGTACTTAGGGCGTTTTTTCGAACCACCGCGATTTAAGCGAATGACTACCATTTTGGAGCTCCTGGCCTTTACAGCCTGTGCGATAAGTTTCTTGGGCCCTCTCTCCCCGGCCTCGTCTTACGCACTTCAAATTTTTGAACAAATCAGGTCAGCGCCGCGAACCCGCTAGGGATCTTAGAGATAGCAAGTTCTTAGGCAAAACGAAGGTTTACACGTCGAAATGACGAATTGGCAAGCCCTAAACAGCTGCCCGAGAAAGGCGCCCGTCTTAGTGAACGGACTCTATCGGCGCGATCACGGGCGCGGTGCCACCGAGCGGGGCCGTTCCGACCGCGCGAGTGTAGGCCATAATCCATGCGGCCGCGGCGACTAGTAGAATGATCACGGTCACGACAATAACTTTATGGCGAGCCTGAAAAGGAACACGACCAGGACCAGGGTGTTGAGCGGATTTCGTCGACATTTCATCTCCTAAAGGTGCCCGTCTACTTTTTGATACACGGTGCGAATCAAAAAGTAGACGGGCAGCTTTAGGAGGGCTAGGTGAATCGCGATCCGTGGTCGGAACTTCATAAGCTTGGGATTGGTTTACGCGGGCGTCGTTTCGCGGCCGAGAAAGAGAACGATGAGAATGCCGAAGGTAATCGCCATGTCGGCAATATTTAAAACGCCGGTTTGAACAGGCCCGAAACCGAAGATCATGAAATCGGTCACCGTGCCTTTGGCGATCCGGTCGATGACGTTGCCGATACCGCCAGCGATCAGAAGCGACCAACCTAAAACGAAGGTCAAATTTACGTGGCCAAGTTTACGAATCAGCATCCAGCTCGCCCAAACCAGAAAGACGATAACGAGAACCGTAAAAATACCAAGGCGCATGTTGGCGCCAAATTGCGCGCCAAGGCTCAAGAAAGCGCCAGGATTTTCAGAATGATGAAAACGTAAAAGTCCGCCCATCGAACTGATCTCCGAGAATGGCAGAAGCTGGGTGCGCGCGATTTGCTTCGACACCTGGTCAATGACGTTGATCACGACGATCGTAAACAGGGCAATGATAAACTGCCGCCGCCTCAAGGCCGACAGCGCAAACGAATCAAGAGCCCCTGAGAGTCCGCTACTGATCGATTGCCAATCGCTTTTTTGCTGAGATTCGGCGTCTTGCTGCGGGTCGAAGTTGTTCAAAGAAATCTCCAAAACTGCCAAAAAATTGTAGGCCCTAAATCGAATAAGCGAGGCCGAACCGAACGGAAGCCCGCTGCTTTTAAAACGGGAACTTCATGCCGCCCGGCATGCCGCCACCGCGACCGCCGCCAAAGCCCACCTTCATCATCTGCTGCATCATCTTCTGCGATTGTTCGAATTGCTTGATGAACTTGTTTACGTCAGAGACTTCCGTGCCTGAGCCTTTCGCGATTCGGAGGCGGCGTGAGCCGTTTAAGATGTCGTGCTTGGCGCGCTCTTTGACCGTCATTGACTGAATGATCGCTTCGATTTTCTTGAGCTCTTTGTCTGGCGGAGCCATGTCCTTCATCTGCTTCATCATGCCGCCCATACCAGGCAACATGCCGAGGATCGATTCCATTCCGCCCATCTTTTTCATCATCTGGAGCTGTTTCAAAAAATCGTCGACCGTAAATTGATTTTTCTTAATCTTTTGCGCAGATTCGCGCGCGGACTTCTCGTCCATGACTTCTTGCGCTTTTTCGACGAGCGACAGAACGTCGCCCATATCGAGAATGCGCGAAGCCAGACGATCGGGATGAAAAACTTCGAGCGCATCGGATTTCTCGCCGATGCCGAGAAATTTGATCGGCACCCCCGTCGCCTGGCGAATTGAAAGGGCGGCCCCACCGCGCGCATCGCCATCGACCTTCGTTAAAACAAGGCCCGTCAGACCCAACCGCGAGTGAAACCCTTCTGCCACATTCACGGACTGCTGCCCGAGCATGGCATCGGCAACCAGAAGAACTTCTTTTGGTTCCCAGATTTTTTTTAAGCGACTGAGTTCACCCATCAGATCTTCGTCGATTTGCAAGCGGCCCGCGGTATCAACGATGACTACTTCGATCATGTTGTCGGCGGCCCACTTCTTCGCCTGCTCAAGAATCTCTTCGGGCTTCTGGGTTGGCTTTGAATCAAAAACCGGAATGTCGTTTTGTTTGCCTAGAGTTCTTAACTGATCGATCGCGGCCGGGCGATAAACGTCGGCAGGAATCAAGCCAGGCTTTTTCGAATACTTGGAGCGGATATGCTTCGCGAGCTTAGCAGCGGTGGTGGTTTTACCCGCACCTTGCAGGCCAACCAAAAAGATTACACCGGGACTGCCGCGCACGATCAGCTCTTCGGTCGTTCCGCCGAGAACGTTGACGAGCTCATCATTCACGATCTTCGTAAACTGCTGGGCCGGAGAAACCGACGCGAGAACGTCTGTCCCGATCGCTTTCGCTTTCACGTTGTCGATAAAGGTTTTGACGACTTTGAAATTCACGTCGGCCTCAAGAAGGCTAAGGCGAATTTCTTTGATCACGTCTTGAATATTATCTTCGGTGATACGCGCTTGTCCGCGTAGCTTTTTAAGGCTTCCGAGCATTTTGTCTGAGAGAGAGTCGAAAATGGCCATAGAGTGCATTATGTTTCGGAGTCAAGCTAGAGGTCAATCCCTGCGGCGACCGGTTAGGGCCAAATGAGAAAATTTAGACAAGCCTCAATCGTGATCAAAGAGCCAGGCTTCAAGCTTCACATAGTCATCGAAAAGAAAGCTCGCGCCCGCAGTTGAGAAATCGGCTGACGCCGTCAAAAACAAGGCTGTTTGCACCCCAGCCCTGATGCCCGCCTCGAGATCGTAAATATAGTCGCCGACAAAAAGCGTTTCTGAAGGAGAAGTGCCAAATTCTTTCATAATTCGAATCAGTCCGTCGGGGGCAGGCTTTGGCGGAGCGTCTTCCCGTGCAATGAGCAGGTCGTAAGGGATTTGGTGTAACTCCAGTGACGAGCGCGCCGTTTCGTTCGAATTTCGCGTGAAAATTGCGCACGGAATTTCGTGAGCACGAAGGCGCGCTAAGAATTTTTGGACGCCGTCAATGATCGTCGAGGCCTCAGCCCCTCGCCGCTCATGCTCGTGCACGATTCGATAAGCGCGGTCACGCTTCTCGGAGCTCCAGGTTTCGATGGTCAGCAGAATATCTTGGTCAGGATCGAGACTTAGATTTCGGCGCAGACTTTCGAAATCAATTTTCGAGTCAATCAGAGTACCGTCGAGATCAAAAACGACTGCACGAAAATTCACTGCGTGAGGCCTACAAGGACATCGAGAACGACAATCGTCAGCACGAGCTTCACCGAGTACGCCACCGTTCGGGGCCAATTCGTTCGAATCAGAGACTCAATCAAACCGCTCTCGCGCTGAAGCCCAAGCCGCGCGTGCAGCGGCACGCTTAACAAAAATGTCGAGCCCCAAATCAGGAGAGTGCAGGCAAGTACGACGTATTGCCAAACTGACTTGAGCTCGTAACTTAAATAAATTGAGAGAATCATCTCACACGCCATCAGCGGCACCACAATAAACGAAATCCGACTGCTATGAAACTCGTGCCACTTGAGAAATGTTTTTTCATCGAGGCCCGCAAACATCGGGTAGTGAACAAGCTGAACGATCCAGATCACACCGGTCATCGCGGCCGTCGCCACCAGCTGAATTAAAACTGCATCAAAAATAATCGGCGCGGATTCGATCTGCATCACGTTAGCCTACCCTATCAAATGTCGAAAGAGTGAATTGGCACTGGCGAAAGCGCCATTTAAACTAGGACCCCCGAACGCATCACCCGCAAGATAAAGCGACGGTTGAACTTCAGCGAAACCGTCGTCGCACCGGAGGAGCGGATGACTGTAGCGCCATTTCTTTAAATCCATCGACTGACAAAAGAACGCAGCACTGAGTTTTAGGATTTCGATTCGAATCAGCTCAAGATTTTGTTCATCAGACTGGCCAAAATTCGCTTCGCTAAATGCGGGAGTCATCACAACAGTGTCGGCAGCTACCGGGCTAACGCCTTTTACTTTTTGATCAGAAATCGAAAAGATATGATCCGTCGGCTGAGACCAGAACCCCCTACTGCCGATGGGAAAATCTAAATGAACCGGAGCTTCAACTAAGGCTACGAGCGCTTTTGCGTAAACTCTTTGAGAAAGCTGCGAGTCAAATTTCAGACCACTCGCGGTCAAAATCTCAAGCGCTTGTGGCAGGGGCGACGTCAAAACGACCGTTTCGGCGCGAAGCGCTTCGCCCGCTTCAAAAAAGGCGCTCCATTCTTTGCCAATGCGCTCGAGTCTCACTAGTTTTCTAGAAACTCGAACGTCGAGATCTGCGGCCAAATCTTTTGCAAGCGATGTCATGCCGCCACGGGCAGATACTTTTTTTTGTCCGTCCACTTCAAACCACGTCTCGACGAGTGAGCGTGACTGCCATCGTTCATGAAGTGGTTCGATTTTTTCTGAGAGGGTATAAAACTGTGCTCCGTGATCAAACTTGGCCATGTCACTTCGACGAGTGGCCATTCGACCGCCGACGCCTCGAGATTTTTCAACGACCGCCGCTGGGCGATTGATTTTTTTGAGTGCGGTGGCTAGCGCGAGTCCGCAAAGACCGGCACCGACGATGAGAACTGACATAAACAAAATATCGGGCCTCTTGTTTCGATTGGCAACCGATTCGCTCGTTTCAGCCCATTTCAAGCTGAAGGATTCAAAAAAACTGAAGCGATGCCCTACCAGCGTTGGTAGTCGCCGACCTTTAGCGCACGAAGACCCAAGACATGAAACAGGGCCAGGAAGATGAGCGAGATGATCGCCGCACTCGTGATATCAACGTCGGTGATATCGAGAAGTCCGTAACGAACTCCGTTAATGAGATAAAGTACGGGATTAAAGTGCGACAGCGCCTGCCAAAACGGGTGGAGCCCCTTCATCGAGAAGAAAACTCCGCCGAGATAAATCAGCGGCACTAAAACAAACGCGCCAACCGCACTCAGTTGATCGAATGTTTTCGCGTAAAACGCGATAGCAATGCCTAGTTTGGCGAACGTCAAACCACCGACGATTAAGAAAAATACGAGCCAAAACGGATGCGCAATCGCGATCCAGGTGTGATCAACGAAGTGCGAAAAAAGCTCACCCACCGCAAACGTAATGAGCCCGACCATTAAGCCGCGTGTAAGGCCCCCGATCGACATGGCCCAAATAATCATTTGCGGCGTGAGTGGCACGACTTTCAGATCTTCGAGATCGCCCGAAAACTTACCAGAGACGATTGAACTCGATGAATTTTGAAACGCATTGTTCAACACGCCCATCATCATGAGCCCAGGAATTAAAAACGCCAGATACGAAACCGGGTGATCGAGCGTGATCGATTTTCCAAGACTCACGCCAAATATCATCAAATATAAAACGGAGTTGATCATCGGTGTAAACACGGTTTGAAAAATCACTTTCATGAACCGCGCCATTTCGCGCTGATAAAGCGTGAAAAATGAATTCCAAGGCTGAAGGCGGACGTTTATGTCGGTTGAATGAAGAATCCCTGCACCGGCGAGGCCAGGAGATTTGAGTTCGCTCATGTAACCGCCCCCGCCCCTTCAGTCTCGTTACCCAAAACACGCTTTAGGGCATCTTCTAGATTGCCCTCGCGAATGACCAAATCGGCAACCTGTTTTAAATCGTACCCCAGACTCTCGAGCAAATCGCCTGCGCCCATCGACGATGGAGTTTGAAACACGAGTTCATTTCCTTTTCGGCGCAGAAACGCCGGGTGTTTCGGATCTGTTGTCGGCGCGCTTTTCAAACGCACAACGATTTCGCGCTTCGTGAGTTCTTTGATCAGATCCTTTGTCGGACCAATTCTCCGGAGCTGACCTTTTTGAATAATGCCGACGCGGTCACAGAGCTGTTCGGCTTCTTGGATGTAGTGCGTAGTGAGCAATATTGAAAGACCTTGCTGTTTTAATTCGCCAACAAATCGCCAAAGTTGTTCGCGAAGCTCGATATCAACACCTGCCGTTGGCTCATCGAGCAACAAAACTTTCGGGTCGTGAACGAGCGCCTTCGCGATCAATAACCGGCGCTTCATGCCGCCAGAGAGCTGCTTTACTTTTTTCTTGCGGTGCTCGTAGAGAGACAGCTTTTGCAGAAGCCAATCAATACGCTCTTTGTTTTTACGCA
>JAYTHQ010000390.1:0-2558 GCA_043732445.1 Bdellovibrionales bacterium
TTCGATGTAAAAGTCGACGGCCTTCACTGCGCGGCCTGTACTCAGATGGTCAAAGAAGCGCTCGCGAAAATTCCGGCGATCGACAAGCAATCACTCGAAGTTTCGCTCAAGAAAAAAGAAGCGACCTTCATGACTTCGTCAGACGACAAAACGATCAATGCCCAAATTCAAAAAGCGATCGAAGAAGCTGGTTATACGGTCTCTTCTATCAACGGCCAAAAGATCAACGCTCAGACGAGTAAGGCTTTAAAAAACTAGCTTAGTTTACGGATAAACTAAGCCCGCGCTTTTCAGAATCACGGAGGATTCACCGCATGAACAAATCAGTTTCGCATATCGCTTTCGCGGCCGCGCTTCTGCTAACACTCGCTTTTGCGTCGATCGCGCGCGCGTCGATGACGCCGCCTGAGCGAGAGTCACTTCTCGTTTATTCACAGCTAAAAACATTTGGTCAATTTACCGACGCTCTCGTTCGTGCGCAACTGGCGACCCTAGAAGAGAAGGCGTCGATCGAATCGACGCTCACGCAAAATGGACTGAGTCGCCAAACGGAACTAGCCCCCGGCATATTTACCGACACCCGACTCACCTGGGGCGACGTCCGCCTCACGCGCCTCACGAACGGCGACTGGAAAACGCAGACAGGCCGCATCCTCAGCGCGAAGCCAGGTACAAAAATCGATCAGATATTTCTTCACGCGATGAGCGCACTCAACCCACGAAATGCCCAGCGCACGCCGCTGGATCTCTTGATCGATTCCGCCGAAGCGCAACCGACCGCGCAAGAGCGCGCATCTGCCGCGGGCGGCTGGTCACTGACCGAATTTTTGCGCCGGAGTTCAAGCACCCTCCGTGCAGGCTGGAACAACTACTCGCGCGATACAGTCGCCTGTACGCCTGCCGGCGGCTACGTCATCAACAACGGCTATAAAATGTCGGGCACCGATTGGTCGTCTGAGAAAGCTCCAGATTCGCCAGTGGGCCACGCCATTCTCAAAGCCATTTGCCCGAGAGTGGATGTTCCCAAATGTTCCGATAACCAAGCGCGCGCCGTCGAAGCGGTCTTGCGCCAAATCTGCGGCTTCTCGCCGTTGAAACCGACGCTCGGCCAGTGCGCAGAACTCAAAGACGAAAACTTAACGGCCGCGATCAAAACAAAGCCAACGCTCATCAAAGAAGCGAAGCATCGCGCATCCGAAGACGTGTTCTGCACCCCGAGTTTGACAGACCTCGGAGACGACACCTATGGGAAGGAACTTGAGCGCACCGGGCGAGTTCAATCGCGCGCCGCTGGCGGCGCCAAGTCTCGCTCCCAGAAATAACCCGACTCTTTAAGTTTAAAAAATAAAAATCTTCTTGGTTGCAAGGACTTAGCGCGCCAGTGAGGTCCTGATCGCTAGCATTCCTCTGCCGTGTAAGTTATATGTAAGTGATGTTCATGCGTTCGTGAACAGGGAGCACTCACATGACGGTTCAAGAGAAACTCGAGATCCTGGCCGATGCTGCAAAGTACGATGCGTCTTGCTCAAGTTCGGGCTCGAATCGAAAGCGCGAGAAGGACGGCTTCGGCAACACCGAAGGCATGGGCATCTGCCACTCCTATACGCCTGATGGTCGTTGCGTTTCGCTGCTTAAAATTTTGCTCACAAATTTTTGCATTTACGACTGCAAGTTCTGTATCAACCGCGTTTCTAGCGATACGAAGCGAGCACGATTTACGGTTGAAGAAGTCGTCTGGCTAACGACGCAGTTTTATCGGCGCAACTACATCGAAGGACTTTTCCTCTCGTCAGGAATTGTCGACAGCGTCGATGCAACCATGGAGAAGTTAACCGAAGTCGCCAAACGCCTTCGCGAGGTCGAAAAATTTGGCGGCTACATTCACTTGAAGGTTGTCCCGGGCGCATCGCCCGAAATGATCGAACGTGCAGGCCTCTATGCCGACCGAGTGAGTGCCAATATCGAACTGCCGACTCAGCCCGATCTTGACCGCGTCGCGACAGCAAAAAAAATCACGACTGCGCTCGAATCAATGGCAGAAATTAAAGGTCAGAGCGAAGAACGAAATTCGGGACCAGCAAAAGCCGGGCAGGTGCTAACGCTGAATCGCAAAGAGATTTCGCCGTGGATCAATAAAGTGAAGTCCGGCGTTCGACCGCAGAACATTTTTGCGCCTGCAGGCCAAACAACTCAGATGTTGGTCGGCGCAACCGCAGCTTCAGATGCGTCGATTTTGGGGCGTACGCAAACTCTGTACAGTGATTTGAAGTTACGGCGCGTTTATTATTCGGCCTACTCCCCGATCCCGAATGCTGATGCCGCGATGCCTGTCGTACGCCCCGCACTTGTCCGCGAAAATCGATTATACCAAGCCGATTGGCTATTGCGATTTTACGGCTTCAAAGCGAGCGAATTAACCACGGCGGCAGACCCGAATCTCTCTTTAGAATTCGATCCGAAGACAGCGTGGGCGCTTGCGCACCGAGAGTATTTCCCGGTTGATGTGAACCGCGCCACGCGAGAGCAGCTGCTACGTATCCCGGGCATTGGCGCGCGAA
>JAYTHQ010000391.1:0-8600 GCA_043732445.1 Bdellovibrionales bacterium
AACACGATCGGCGCAATCAATGAATCGGGCCAAACATAGAGGGTCTTACCAGCCATGTCGGCATCTAGCTCCGGTGGAACCGGAATGCCCCACGAAACATCGCGCGTGATAGGCCGATAGCCCCACTGGTTTGTTTCTACCGACAAAATGCCCGCAGCCGCCAGCGTTTGCGTTGCGATCGCGAGTTCCGATTTAGAATCAAACAGGCATTCAACTTTTTTGCCGGGAACGTAGCGACTCTTATGTTTCGGAAGAGTGTCTTTAAGAGTTTTATAAAGCTCTTCGTGTACGTTCTCGAAACGAAGCCCGATCAAAACGGTATTTGCGACTTCGCTGTACACCGCTGAGCGCCAAGTTTTTTGCTTGGACTCAATCCAACATTTAAGTGGATCAGCCACTTTCCACATCTTGAGCCACCAATGAGCGGTGTCGCGAAGCTCAGGCTTCGCATCGCTGATTTGGCTGCGCGGATTGATCAACTGAGAAGGTTCAAAGCGCGTTCCGCACACATCGCACTCGTCGCTGTAAGCTTCGGTGTTGCCGCAATTGGGGCACGTGCCGCGAACAAAGCGGTCTTGCAGAAAGCGTGTCATCTTTGGGTCGTACCACTGCTGCGTAACTCGCTTCTCAAGCATGTCGTTTTTGTGAAGCGTGCGCAGGAAGTTTTGCGAAAACTCTTTATGCAATGGAAATGTTTCGGGGCGTGAAGTGCCAGTGAACACGTTCGTCGAGATGCCGTAGCGGCGAAGTGTTTCTTTTTGCTGTTCGTGAATCGTATCGATGAAGTCGCGAATTGTTTTTCCGGCCTTCAGCGCAGCGACTTCGCTCGTTGAGCCATGGTCGTCGTTACCGTTGACGAACAAGACGTTTTCATCGCCGATCATCAGGCGACCAAAACGTGCATAAATGTCTGCGGGCACGTGCGCGCCCGCGAGATGACCTAGATGCAAAGGGCCGTTCGCGTAAGGCATCCCTGCCGTGACGACAAGTTTCTTGGGGCGCTTGTGCGCCTTCAAAACGTCAGACACGCTCGATGGTGGCGTGTAAGCAGGCTTCGCATTGTTCGTATCATTCGAATTTTTTGGATCGATCGACATCATTAAACCTTTAACGCCGCGATCGCTAGATCGGCGCGTTTGAGCAAAGACGATTTCGCAAGAAGCGGTACGACCATTTTTAATTCAGAGCCGTGCGGCTGACCAACAACCGCCACCCGGATCGGCATGAACAAGTTCTTACCCTTCACGCCCGCAGTGACCTTCACCGCTTCTTGGGCGGCGTTAAACTGCTCTTCGGTCAAACGATCACTCGCGATTTTTCCAAGCTCGGCTTTCCAGCTTTCTAAGACCTTGCGCGACTCAGGCCATGCAAGCGCTTCATCGGCATCAGGCTTCAATTCGAATTTTGCGTCAGACAAAGGAAGCATCAACGTGACAGCATCTGCGAGCGTGACCATTTTTGTTTTAAAAGTCGACAACGCCTGCTCACGCCACTCTGGATTCGCCGCTAACGGCAAATCAACGCCCGCGTCTTTCAGAAACGGCTCAACTCGCGTCCAGAGTTCGTCGTGCGGAAGCGCCCGAAGATACATCGAATTCATCCACTCCAATTTGACCGTATCGAAAACCGCCGGCGAAGCGATGAAACGATCAGACGTAAATTGTGTGATCTGCTCGTCGCGAGTCATGATCTCATCGCCCTTTGGCGACGACCAACCCGAAAGAAGAATGAAGTTGTTTAAAGCCTCTGGAAGATAACCCTTTAGTCGATAGTCATTGCAGCTGGTTGCGCCGTGACGTTTCGACAGCTTTTGGCGGTCGGGCCCAAGAATAAAACTCAAATGACCAAAGAGCGGCAATTCAAAACCGAAGGCTTCGTAGAGCATCATCTGGCGCAACGTATTTGGAAGATGCTCTTCGGCGCGAAAGACGTGCGTGATTTGCATGAGCGCATCGTCAATCACGCAACAAAAATTATAAACCGGCATTCCGTTCGAACGAATGCAAACAAAGTCGCCGACCATATCGGAAGGAAATGTGACATCGCCTCGCACAAGGTCGTGTAACACGTAATCGCGTTTTTCTTTTACTTTGAACCGAATCGCCGCCTTCTCACCCGCGGCGACTCGTGCACGCGCCTCATTTAGCGAAACAATTTGCGACGGCGCCTCGACTTGATATTGTTTTGTTGAGTCGGCCGCTAGGGCCGCAGCTTTGAGCGCGTCCAGCTCAACGTCGGTGCGAAAGTCATAATACGCGCGCCCCTGTTCCAGCAGTTTTTGCGCGTACTCCATATAAATCTCTTTACGTCGAGACTGCCGATACGGCCCGAGAGGTCCCATGTCGGCAAACGTTTCTGGATTCGGGCCCTCGACCCACGGCAGATTCAGCCATTTCAGATCTTGAATTTGCAGGCGCATGGACTCATCTGTCGAACGTTCAAGATCAGTATCTTCAACGCGCAAAATAAAATCGCCGCCGTGATGTTTTGCGTACAAAAAGTTATAGAGAGCCGTTCGGGCCCCACCGACGTGCAAAAACCCAGTCGGACTCGGAGCAAAACGAACGCGAACTTTTTTTGGGGCAGACATCGGGCAATCCTTCGCGAGAAGCGTAAGCTCCCAATCTACGAACGCCCGCTTGTAAAATCAAGGAAGCCAGAGTTCATAGGCCAGTCTTCTTGATACACACCCAGCACTGATCCGGCGATCCAAGGGGCGAAGCCCCTGGTATCGACGACTGATCGAAGCGAGGGAGCAAAGTCTTTGCCGGGGGCAAAGCGACAAAAAAGAAGCCTGAGCTTTTGGCTCAGGCTTCGCCCCACTCGGCAGGCCGTTGCGCCGTCAAGCAGCGCGGTGGACCACCCTTGTAAATCTAAAATTAAGGTTGTGCAGTTAATCCGAAGATCGCAGCGACTTCATCTTGCCCTGCGAGTTCTTCGCGCGAAGTTGCGAGCGATAATTCCTTTAACAGGAGTCCGCGCGCCGTATCGAGCATCTTGCGTTCGCCGAACGAAAGTTCTTTATCGACTTTCAACAAGAACAAGTCGCGAAGAACTTCGGCGATTTCAAAGACCGAACCGGTTTTGATTTTTTCCATGTACTCGCGGTAACGGCGATTCCACGTCTGATTGTCAATTTTCACGTTTGTCTCACGAAGGATGCTGATGACCTTCGCTGCTTCTTCACGAGAGATGATCGGACGAAGACCAACGCTTGCGACGTTGTCTTTTGGGATCATGATCTTCATTCCGTTTTCGAGAATTTGGATCGAGTAGAAGTGGTGTGTCTTCCCAAATATTTCTTTGGATTCGATTGCTGTCACTTTACCTACGCCGTGACCCGGATAAACCGCGTTGTCACCGACGTTAAAAGTCGCGTTGACGACCGGAGCAACAGGACCGGCATCAGATGGAACTGACGCTGGGTTGAGCTTACCGCCCATTCCTGGTCGGCCACTTCCTGGTCTCACGCCCGTCGTCGACTTTTTAAATTGATCGGCCATTCATGACTCCTACCGTCAAACTGACGGGTAACGGCTTCCGACGAAGCTGCAGTGTTTTACCACTCATGACGCCAGTGTTCAATGAAGGTGCGCGGAAATTGTCAGCACCCCTAAAGAAATTTCGTTCACTGAGGAAAGAACCTCACGGTTTGCGAGTCTTTTGGTCGCCACCGACCCGATTCCGTAAGAAATACCCGGTTTGTCCGGCTCTTCGACGTCAAAAGAAACGACAACGGCGAGAGTTTCCTCTCGCCGTTTAACAAAACTAACTAAGCGCTCATTCGGGTGACGAAAACCGGTTTATTGAACTGAAACGATCACCGCAAAGGGCTGTTTGCCCGCGGCTGGTCCTTGCGGAACGTTTGTTCCTTTGACCCGAACTTCGTAGCTGCCCGCCTCAACGGTTTGTTCAATCATCTCGCTGTTGTTCACATGATCATTCAGCGTGAACTCTTTTCCGGTCGCGAGATTCACCACCGAAAGATCGAGATCGTTCACCAGCGACTTCGCAGCGCCGGCTGCCGCGGCCGCATCGGTATACACAAGTGTCGCCGTCAGTTTTGCGTTTGCCGTGACCTTCACCGGGTACGCGAGCGTTTCGCCAGTGCCGACGCCCGAACGTTCATCAACCATCACGGCGTTCGCGAGATCGGTCGCGCGCGCGACGTCGACTCGTCCATAACCTTCATCGATGTTTGGACGATGAGTGAGAATCTCTTGGCCCTTGGCCTGACCGACTTCGCCGAATTGACCCGGAAACAAATCTGTCGCCGAGTGCATCAGTGTCGCCTTCATCAGAGCAGAGGACGGGCTTGCGAAGCCGCGCTTTTCGACCAAATACTGACGAACGATGGTTGCGGCGCCAGCGGTGAGTGGTGTTGCCATCGACGTCCCGCCCGACCAAACATATTGGTCGTTGTAGGCGCCCCAGAGCGGCTCTGACTTTGGATCGTGCGAGCGCGTGCTTAAGATGTTTGTTCCCGGGGCTACGATCTCTGGCTTGATGCGGCCGTCGGCCGTTGGACCCCGCGACGAGAAGGCCGCCAGACCCTGCGGGTTTTCCGAGAGGAACGAGCTTGCGATCGGCTCAACACCCCAATGAACTGTTCCGTCACGCAGGTCCTTCATCGCGCGCTGAATGCCGCCCTTCAAAACATAGTTTTTCGACGCGCCCACGGTCAGAACGTTTTTCGCCGTGCCCGGTGAGCCGATGGAATTCTCATCGATGCGGCCGTCTTTGTTGTCGTCGACTCCAGAGTTACCCGCAGCGAAAATCACGAGCATATCGGGATGAGACGCCATGAATTCATCGAGCTGCTGAGCGAACGAATCATAAGCACCGAAGTCAGCGGCCTTACCCCACGAGTTTGAATGAATTCGGGCACCGGCATCATAAGCTTTGGTGTAGAGATCGCTCAGTTTCGATGGAATGGCGAGTCCGCCCAACATCGGGCTCCACATACTTTCGGCAATGAAGGTCGCGTCAAACGCTCCACCCTTGAGAGCACCCTTCGATTGGGCGCCAGAGCCAAGAATCGAACCCGCAACGTGGGTTCCGTGACCCATCGGATCGCCCCATGTTTTCGAGAAATACCCAAAGATCAGCCCTGAGTTGATCCTGTTAGTAAAATCGGTGTGGATCGTGGCCGGGTCACCGCTATCGAGCCCCGTATCGGCCATGGCAGCGATTTGACCTTTGCCCGTAAAACCGCGCGCCCAAGCAGCGTCGAAACCCATCACTTTCGTGCCTGATTCGTACCCCGACAGATCCGTATAATCGCCAGGACCCGGGGGCGGGGTCGCCTGACCACCGAACGAAGGATCATCAGTTTTGAAATCGAAAAGCTCGAATTTTGGATTCGGTTGAATCCATTCGACGGCATCTTCGCGGGCGAGCTGCGAAATTTCAGACGCGTTGGCTTCGATCACCAGAGAACGACCCGAAGATTCTCTAATCTCAATGCCCGAGACCGTACGAATATGCGCGACTGCCGCCTGTTCAGCTTTTGCTGTGGCAAATGGAAACAGTCTCACGTGAACCACAGTCTTATCAGTGGAGGAGAAAACGCTAGCCGCCGGCAACGTGGGCGAGAGCTTCCAGAAATCATCGAAGAGCGCGACTGCGCGAATGGCCGAAGACGAGCCTTCGATGGTGCGCGCGAGAGTAGGATTGGCCCGAATGACAAGCGCGTCGTCTGGGAGGTAACGCAGAATCTGCGCACCGAGAGTTGTGAGATTCAAGCGGTCTTCGCGAGAAATGCGTTCTTGATACTGAACAACGTAAGTGCGATCAGCCGTGCCGATCGCTTGTTCCATTTGTGCGGCCTGAACGCGAAGATCGACGTTGCCGGCCTTCATGCGCAAGACTTCGCCGGCCTGAGCAACGGATGCGGTCGACGCGAACGAAAGACCTAAAGCGAGCGCGGCAAGACGTCGGATGGTGCTGTTCATATCTGCAAATCCCCTCTTCAAGAACCCAGCAAATCACGTGACTGCACGCGCACGAAGCAGAAAAGCTTGAAAATGAAATTGCGCGTTATCTTCATGCGGATCAACCGACGGAGGCGAGAGCTGTTGTCCCGTGAGAACGAATCAATTCGCTTTTGAGCGACGAATTCTCGATTTGTGAAAGCGCAGGATCTCGTTCAAGCACTTCGAAGGCCGCAGTGCGCGCTTCTTGCAAGACTCTGACATCGCGCACGAGGTTCGCCATTTTGAATCCCGGAAGCCCCGATTGTCTTGAACCTAAAAATTCGCCGGGCCCGCGAATCGCCAAATCGGCTTCGGCGATTTTAAAACCATCGCTGGTTTTTTCCATGATCTGCGTTCGCTCGCGCGATTCATCAGAAACAGCCTTGCCGAGCATCAAGACGCAATAGCTTTTATGTTCGCCCCGGCCCACCCGCCCACGCAGCTGATGCAGCTGCGAAAGTCCGAAACGCTCGGCGTGTTCAATCATCATGAAGTTCGCATTCGGCACGTCGACGCCGACTTCGATCACCGTCGTCGACACCAACACGTCAAATTCTTTTGCACGAAACCGTTTCATCACATCGTCTTTTTCGTCTGGCTTCATTCTCCCATGGAGAAGTGCGACCTTAAACTCGCCCTCGAACTCGACTTCAAACTCGTGGAACGATGAGATCGCATCCTTGAGGTCGATCTTCTCGCTCTCTTCGACGAGTGGGTAAACGACATAAGCTTGTCGCCCGGCTTTGAGTTGCTCGCGCAAAAAACCAATGACCTGTTCACGCTTATTTTCGTAAGTGACGCGCGTGACGATCGGGCTTCGGCCTGGCGGCAGCTCGTCGATCACGGAAACGTCAAGATCACCGTAGACAGTCATCGCGAGCGTGCGCGGAATCGGCGTAGCTGTCATGACAAGAAAGTGGGGCGAGAGACCTTTGGCCTTCAGTAGGCTTCGCTGATGAACGCCAAATCGGTGCTGTTCGTCGATCACGACGAGACCTAGATTTTTAAATTCAACTGCTTCTTGAATGAGCGAGTGAGTGCCGACGATGACATCGATCAATCCGTTTTTTAACATCTCGTAGGTTTGATTTCGCTCAGCGGTTTTCATCGAGCCCGTCAATAAACCGATCGTTACGCCAAGTGGCTCGAGGTACTTCGTTGCATTCTGGTAATGCTGTTCGGCGAGAATTTCGGTCGGGACCATAATCGCAGTTTGAAATTTATTTTCTTTTGCGACCAACGAGGCCGCTAGCGCCACGAGCGTTTTCCCGCTCCCGACGTCGCCTTGGACAAGCCGATGCATCGGATGCGGTTTCGAAAGATCTTTGATGATCTCATCGAGAGAGCGCGACTGCGCAGCGGTGAATTGAAACGGCAAAGACGCACGCAGTTTTTTGACCAAATCGAGTTTGGACTTCAGGGCCGGGGCATGTTCTCGCTGGAGGCCCACTTTCTTTGATGCCAAATAAAGTTCGAGCCAAAAAAATTCTTCGAAGATGACCCGACGGTGGTACTTCGACGTTTGATCAGTGAATTCAGCGCCGGCTCCCGGGGGCGGCCGATGAATGTTTTCAAGCGCTTCGAACCGACCTGCCAGCGCGTACTTTTCACGCAGCCAATTCGGAATTTTTTCGAGCTTCGGCTGCTCGGGCTCGGCGTAAGTCTTTGACGCTTTTTTCACGGCCATCGGCGACCGCCCGCCCGCGGCAGTCGACGGGCCTCGAGTGGGGAGCGCCGCTTCAGCCATCAGGCTGTTTTTGAGTTCATCGAGCGACATCGTCACGAGTTTACGAATAGCGCGATTCGTCAGGCCCTCGGACTCTGGGTAAATCGGAATCATTTCATCGGCGGAATCGCCGCTCGCAGGACCAGGCTCGGCGGCCTCGGCCTTTTCGTCTTGAATATCTGGATGGTTAAACTCGAGCTGGCCCTTGTACGCCGAGACTTTGCCGATGACCCGGACCTCTTGGTTGGGCTTAAAGCGTTCAAAAAATCCCTTGTACGGAATTCGAAAAAACTTGCAGTGAATCTTGCCCGTTCCATCGCTTAAAGTTACGTCGTAGATTTTGCGGCGGCTTGCACCCATGTTAAAGGAGCTCACGCGAATGACTTTGGCCTTCAGGCTTACGAGTTCCTCGGGCTGCAATGATGAGATTGTGCGGGCCGCGCGGCGGTCTTCGTAGGCGCGTGGGTACCATTCGAGAAGATCCTGAACCGTCGCGACACCTTTTTTACGCAAGACATCGCCCAACTTTGGTCCGACCCCTTTAATAAACTGGACGGGTGTGTCTAATTTCAGATTCATGCTGATGGTTATGACACGTAATTGGCTTGAGGAAAACCCGCCTTTTCGATCAAAATTTTGACGTCGAATTCCGGTCCACTTCGGACCAGATTTCCCGCTGAAACACCGGGACTTCCGCTACACTTATGGCATGTCGACACCATTCTTTAAAATTCGCGTAAATACCTTGCTTCCGACGCGGCCTACGGCCTTTGACGTCTACGTGATGATCAACGGCAAGCACATTCACTATCTGCGCGCCGGGGAGCATCTGTCGGCTTCGAAAATTGCCCATCTTGACCGCGCGGATATTTTCTACGTCCCGGAGCCGCAGCGCCAAG
>JAYTHQ010000392.1:0-2554 GCA_043732445.1 Bdellovibrionales bacterium
ATTTGCGCCCGAACTTCAACACGAGCTTGGCGCCGATTTTCATTCTCGCGTGGGACAACTTTTTTTAAGCCACGCACCGGCGCGAGATGTTGTCTGGGCCCACACGACCTGGAAAAATTTGGAGCAAATCGAAATCACTTCGATCACCGATGCCGGAAAAAAGCTTCGCGAGCGCGGTGGTTCTGGAACGTGGTCGCTGACGCCTCTGAATCACGTTCGGCGCTCAGTTTTGATCGAAGAACAACTCGGCAATCGTTCGGCGAGCGTGCGTTTTAAGAGGCCACTTCAATTTCTCGAAAAGCGCCGCCCGCTTTTAGGCGAATTCGGTCTCATTGAAACCGGCTTAATGCTGGCGTCACCAGAAAGCACGAGCTGGATCCCGCACGGTGAACCACACTTCGAAGAATCTACCGAAGCTCCTTCGCGCGCCTACTTAAAACTCTGGGAACTTTTCACGATGGAAGGGTTTTACCCCTCCAAGGACGAGACGTGTTTAGATCTCGGCGCTTCACCTGGCGGCTGGACGTGGGTGCTGGCGGGGCTCGGCGCACGTGTGACAAGCATCGATAAAGCCGAGCTCGCGCCCCACGTCGCACGGATGCCTCACGTTCAACTTCTAAAGCGAGATGCATTTAAATTAAAACCGTCGGACATTGGCCAGCTCGATTGGCTTTTTTCAGATGTGATCTGCGAGCCTCGAAAATTATTGGCGCTCGTCCATGACTGGCGAGAGAGCGGACTCTGCAAAAATTTTGTCTGCACGATTAAATTCAAAGGACAAACGGATTTCGAAGTCTTAAAAGATTTTTTGAAAATCGAAGGCTCGCGCGCTCGCCACTTGTTTCACAACAAGCACGAAGTGACTTGGTGGTCGGTTGAACCGCGTCACTCGCGGTCGCTTCATCGTTGATAAGACCTAAAACGTGGTCCGTTGGCCTTTCAAAAATAAAAAGGACTTTGCTCTCGAAAGTTAGAAGATCGCTCGATCTGTCCTAGACTGAGGCGCAGTAGCGCCGCGCCCAGCTCCGAAAAATGACTAGCCCTTTTAGACACTGGCGAGGCATAGTTCTGGTCAGACAATGAGTTTAATTCTTAAGGCTCTTATTCTCCGATCGATTTACGCCGCCTGCATGATTGCGGTTGCCGTTTCGTGCGGCGCTCCCTCAGCCCTTCACGCTATTGGCCACGATCTCTCGCAAACAAGTTGCGACGCCGGCCCCGAGTCTTCTTCGATCCCTGCAGGGTTCTCGGCTCCTGGCTCAGTTTTTTCGGTCGACGAAAAACTCAACGAGTGCTGGCTCCAGACTCTGGTGTCGTCTGTGACTCATCAATCAATCAGGCCCGCGACTCTCCTGTTAAGTTCACCACCGACTTATATTCTCGCCAACGCCGCATTAGTGAACTCGGACTTCGTCTCTTCTGATAAACCTCGTCATTGGGCATCGCCGCGCGGACCACCAGCCGCTTAAAGCTTTCAACCTCGGCGTTTGTAAAAATTAATTTCATATAATTTAAAAGGACACCTCTATGTCATTCGTTCGTTCGTTCGCCGCGGCGATTGCTATCGCAATCGTGTCATCATTGGCGGCGGCCTCTCCTGCCGGTAGCGCTAACCCCGATATCAGCGTCAATGCCCTCATGCTTTATAAAAATTCGAATCGCGGAAATGATTCGACGCTTGAGAATCGTAACGGCGCAGCCCTCCAAGAAGCCGAAATGCAGTTTGCCTCTGACGTCGATCCGTACTGGCGCTTTGTCGGCACATTTTCCTTGAGCCAAGACGTGGATAAAGACAAGCAGGCCGCGACGCCTCGGGTTTATTCATCGAAATATACGTTTTCGCCTGAAGAGGCATTTGCCGAGACGCTTGAATTTTCTCGATACACGATCAAACTCGGGAAGTTTAAAGCCGCAATCGGAAAACATAATCAACTCCACACGCACGCTTACCCATTCATCGATGCGCCCCTCCAGAATCGCGTTTTGCTCAGCGATGAAGGCTTAAACGATATCGGCGCCTCAGTTTCAACGCTTCTGCCGTTCTCATGGTTTTCGGAAGTCACGCTTCAAGGATTTGCTGGCCAGGCCGACTCGCTCGATTATTTCAAACCGACGTCACCGAACAATGGCGTCGCGCTTCTTCACTTCAAAAACTTGTGGGATCTCTCTGACGAGACAACCGTTGAGTTTGGCGTTAGCGCGGCGACGGGTGGCAACTCGTACTCGAGCTCAACGAACTTGTACGGCTCGGATCTCACGTTCAAGTGGCGTCAAAGCCTCGAGAGAGCCTTCGTCTGGTCGACCGAATTTTTGCGCCGAGATCAGGGTGCGGCGGTCAATGAAACAGGCCAAGGCGTTGCTTCGTGGGTTCAGTTTCAACTGACTCGCCGGTGGTGGCTCGAAGCGCGCGGAGAGTATCTCGAAGTTCGAAACGCACTGCCTGCAACCGGAGCGCCCTACCAACGTAAACAATCAATCGTCGCGGCCTTTGACCCCTCGGAATTTTCTGAAATCCGCGTTCAGCTCGATCACTTAACCGACGCCGCTGTCACCG
>JAYTHQ010000393.1:0-2543 GCA_043732445.1 Bdellovibrionales bacterium
TTCCTTTTCGACGTACCCGTTCGTCGATTGAGCTCACGGAAGCCACTTTCGCAATTCGTTACTTTCGAACCCAATCCTTTTCAAGACGATTTTTCAACCCTTCTCGAGCCGTCGCAGATGCGCGAAGTTCAGTTCTCAACACCGTCTGGTAAATCGGGTTCGGTCCAGGTGATCGTGCAGAAGCAGCCGGCTTTTTTCTCGAACGAGGCCGTCGATCTGCCTCGTTACATCGTCACGATTCGCGACGTCAGTCTTGAGATGACTTTACAAAAAAAATATCGCGGTGAGCTTGATCAAAAAGAATCCGTGATTTCGGATTTGAAGGCGGCGCGTGCAAAACTTGAAGATTACTCTAAAAATCTCGAGCAAATGGTGGCCGACCGAACCCTCGAAATCACCCAAACGAATGCTCTCTTGCGCACAATTCTGGATAGCTTAGGGCAAGGTATTTTGGTCTTCGGTGTTGACGGTAAGACACTCCCGATTTACTCGAAGGTGTGCCGGCTTTTATTTGGCGAAGAGCTGACCGGACGCCCGATCGAGAGTGTTTTAGGTCTAAATGAAAGCGACTCGTCGACCTTTGCAACCTGGCGCCAGACTGTTTTCGCTGAGCTCCTGGATTTTTCGGATTTAACTCCGCTGGCACCTGCTCGATTATCGCTGCCTCCGCCAAAAGAGATTGCGTTGTCGTACAACCGGATGATGAACGAAGCAGGTTCAACATCTGGGGTTGTCGTCGTAACGACAGATCGTACCGCCGAAGTCGAAGCTTTGCGAATCGCGCAGCAGGAGCGCGCGTTGGTCCGCAAGATCGTTCAGGTCGCGAAGCATCGTGATGCTTTCAGAATGTTCGTCGATGACGCTCAAGATCTGATTGGCCAGTTTTTAAGGGGCGAGATCATCGATCAATCAACTCTCGAGAGAAAGTTGCACACACTGAAGGGCGGCGCCGCAACGTTCGCGCTCGATGCGCTGGCAGCAAGCTGTCATCATCTCGAAGATTTTCTGCGCGCCATGGGGCCGGGTCAACTCTTCTCGGCTTCGTTTAAGATGCGATTGGTTCGCTCAGCCAGCGAGATGAAGAGCCTGTTAGATGGTGAGCTTCAAATTTTAACCGAGCTTTTGGGGCCGGTGTCGCAAACCAAGCCGTTCATGAAAATTGAAGACGTGCTTGGCGTTTACTCAGTCTCGATGATTGATTTGGCTGAACGGTTAGGAAAAAAGTTAGCGCCACTTCAGATTGAAGGCGGCAAACTCGAAGTCCCGACACCGAGATTTCAAGCCCTTTTAAGTTCATTTGTTCATGCGTTTCGCAATGCGATCGACCATGGGTTAGAACTTCCGGAGACACGGTTAAAGGCGGGCAAGACGGCCGAAGGGCATTTACGAGTTTCGTGCAGTCAAATCGCTGAAAGCTTAAAAATCGAAATTTTAGATGACGGCGGTGGAATTAATATCGACCGTATTCGAGAAAAATTAAGTGAATCCCCCGAACGAGCGGGATTAGCGCAAGGTACTGACTTCGACGTCGCGCAGGCTATTCTTGAAGGCGATCTGTCGACGAATGACATCGTCACGGAGATCTCAGGGCGCGGCGTGGGTCTTTCCGCAGTCACTGAAGAAGTTCGCAAACTCGGCGGTCAAATTCGTGTGGACTCAGAGAGCGGACGTGGAATGAAAATCACGATCGTTGTGACTTTGGTTGCCGAAGCGGCAAAGGCCGCTTAAATCAGCTCGGCGAGCCGACTTTCTCCCAGACTTTTATGAGCTTTTCTTTGAGCATCGATTCTTCAACTGGCTTGACCATATAATTGCTGACCCCCGCGAGAACCGCTTCAAGAACTTTTGCTTTTTCGCTTTCGGTGGTGAGAAGCAAGAACGGTAGGTTTCTCCATTCTGGCGTTCCGCGAACGAGCTTTAAGAACTCGAGCCCATCTAAATTTGGCATGTTCCAATCTGAAATGACGAGCTCAAACGGCGAGCCCGATGCGCGCGCAGCGAGCAACGCTTGGTAGGCGGCGCGGCCATCTTCGGCTTCTGAAATATTTCTGTAAGCAAGTCTTCGCAAATACGCTCGCAAAAGATCACGAAGGCTCGCCATGTCGTCGACGATCAGAATGCGTGTGTGTGCTGGAAACATCTTTAAGACTCCTTCAATTCGCGGCGCAAGACTTTACCGACGTTAGTTTTCGGAAGTTCGGTGCGGAACTCGACGTGTTTCGGAACTTTATAACTTGTTAATGACTTGCGTGCGAACTCAATCACCTGTTCGGCCGTGAGTGTCGGATCTTTTTTGACGACGAAGACTTTGACTGCTTCGCCGGAATGCTCGCTCGGTACGCCGATAGCTGCAACTTCGAGCACGCCTGGGTGTGCCGCGATCACATCTTCGACTTCGTTCGGATAAACATTAAAGCCGGAAACGATGATGACATCTTTTTTGCGATCGACAATCCGGCAGAAACCGTCTGGGTCCATGATCGCAATGTCGCCGGTTTTCAACCAGCCGTCAGCGGTTATGACCATTGCAGTTTCGTCGGGGC
>JAYTHQ010000394.1:0-8567 GCA_043732445.1 Bdellovibrionales bacterium
CCGACAGTCTGACGAAAAAGCCTTACTTGCGAAAAGGTTCGCCAGCTCGATTAGTGAAGCTGACGGCGCAGGTAAAAAAAGCGGGCAAAGTGATCAGTGAAGATTTTCTTGATCTCACAGAATTAGCAACCGCGAAGCGATTCATGGGAGCTCGCGGTGCGAAGTCGACGGCGTTTCATGAGGCCGGTCACGCGGTCGTCAACGACGAATCCGTGACCGCTGAAAAAATGGTTTACGTTACTATTGAAGGCGGAACCTTCAAGCAGAACGGCGAGAATGTTGAGTATCTCGGAGTCGCACGCTATGAGCCAATCGAAGGTCAAGGTCTCAACCCAACTCGTCGAACAACCGTCATTCGGATCGCGCAGCTTTTTGCGGGTCGACTAGCGCAAGAGATGGCGGGTTATGAGTACGATCGCGGATGGGAAAACGACAAAGAGAAAATTCAGCGAATCGCCGCTGACGCACTTTTAAAGTGGGGCGTCGAACCGCGACTCCTGAGCGTTCGTCTTGATGAAAAAGGACAACCGATTTTAAATGCCGACGACGAGAAGTTTTTTAAAGCGAAGATGGACGAGCTTTTAGCAGAAGGTCGTAGCTACGCTCACAAAACGCTCGTCGAAAAGTGGCCACTTGTTCGCGCGATGACGGCCGAGCTTCTGATCAAAGGCAACATCAATAACTTGCGCTTCAAAGAGATTGAATCCAAAATCGAGGCGAACAGCCGGTCTGTAGCTCCGACCGCGCGCCAAGAGTTCGTTCGTTCCTCAGCTGCACGCATCGCTGGAATCGCATTTAGATGTGAGGATCTGTTTAAGGCAGGACAATTGCCTTGATGCCGGTGCGTCGCTCGAGCTTTGAAGCGATCGTGTAGAGCGTGTCTTCTTCGCAGCGAATGATTTTGGTGTTATGCGGTGTGCGGCTCAGGCCTTGAATTTGAATCATTTTAGGTTTCAAAAGTGCCATGACTTCGATCCAGTCTTCGACGTCTGAATTTTGCGTATTATCAATCGCGCCCTCGCAGAACATCGCTTGAATCGAGACATCTTTTAACGACCGAATTCCGCTTATGACTTTCTGTAAACTGACGCGCGACAATGGCGTATTCATCAGTTTAAAAACTCGTTCGTTACCCGCATCGACTTTGACAAAGCGCTGATCTAACTTATTGGCCGCTTCGCTGATTTTTCGCTGATCGAGCGATGCGCCATTTGTAAACAGCGCAATCGGTTTTCCGGGAAGCCACTGATCTCTCAGTTCGATCAGGCCCCGTACGATCTCGGCGAAGTCGGGGTGGACCGTCGGCTCGCCGTTACCCGAAATAGTGATCGAGTCGACCATTGGACCTTTCTCGTGAATCTTTCTAAACGCGGCTCGAGCGGTCTCGAGAATCTGTTCGACAGTCGGCAAGAGTCCGCTCTCTTTTAATTTATTCAAACGAACTTCGGTCGCACCCAGATCACAGTAGCCACAATCGAATGAACAAAGTTTTTGATCACCCAAAAAATTAAGTTCGATCGTGCGCCCGAGGGCTGGGTTCGGTAGGGGCTTCAGCAATTCGGCCGCACTCATGAGGCCGCCTTTGCTTGATGAGCCTGGCCGAGTTCCAAAACGCCGACCCAAAACGCATGGTCCGGGCTCGAGTTTGCAATCAGACGGCTCAAGCTTTCGACACTGAGTTGGGTTTCCGGGAGACTATAAACAGCCTCTGGAAGATGCGAATGAGAAACAAGTGCGACTTTATCTCCAGGCCGAGCACGAAAACTATTGAGACTGACGTTCAGAGACGAATCAAGCCCCAACATTTGCGAGGGAAGCCCGGGCAACAGTTCAGACCCTTCGCTGAGATCAAATGAAAGATCAATTTGCGAACCCAGCGGCAAAGGCTTGCGTCCAGAGCGACTTAAAAGAATTTGCGGGTTACCTGTTTGTAACCAAACAAATTCATCGTCTGCGAGGATGCCCGCAAAAACTTCGACGCCCGATCGATATTCGGTCTTATTCTCCTCTCGGTAGAGAGCTTCGTTAGCGAGCAGGGTCGCTATGCGCAAACGGTTTGCGTGCGTCGAAAGACACGAGAGTCGCTCAAATGGCGAGGTCGCTTCGCTATCTTCGCGAGCGATGGATAAATAGTCTTTCATGCGTTCGATCACGCGTCGTGCAGCCTCGCGCGAACCCCACGGGGTCGCCACGATCAAAGTCTTCGTCTCCTGGTCAAGATAGACCTCAGGGCGCGGACGAAACGTCGAACCGCTAAATGGTCGTTCCGAAAATGAGAAGCTCATGTGC
The DNA here is from genome assembly GCA_043732445.1 of Bdellovibrionales bacterium. Classification (GTDB taxonomy): domain Bacteria; phylum Bdellovibrionota; class Bdellovibrionia; order Bdellovibrionales; family JAMPXM01; genus CAJYOV01. The sequence goes on from JAYTHQ010000394.1 coordinate 2,290, forward strand.
CGCCACCGAAGGCTTTCATTTTATTATGGGCCCGCTTGTAATACACGCCGTCAGGATGATCCATTTCGAGGATCTTTTTCCAGTTCGTTTTGGCTTGATCAATCTGGCCAAGACCTTCGTTGATGACGGACTCTTCGTAAATTTCACGGAGCTTCTGATCTTTTTCACGCAAGATGCGGTTATTGAGTTCGGCGGCTGCGGTATTGTAAGGATCGAGCGATTTGATGCGATTTACGTTGTTCACCGCTGTCTTATAGTCGTGATTCACAAAAGCGGTTTCAGCCGTTTGCATGAAGCTTGCGATGCTGGCAGCTTTTGTCGCTTGGAGTGAGCCGACTTTTTGGAGTGATTTTACGCGCAAACCGTCAGGATCCGGAAGATTCGCAGCCAAATGAGCCCGGTATTTTTCTACGGCCGTATCGGCGTCGCCGCCTTTTTCAGAGACCTCGGCTTTTGCGAACAACTCACGACCGCGCGCAACTTTCGCTGCGTACGCCTTTGCATTCGCACTTTTCTGTTCGCGTGCGGCGACGCGGCCTTGAATTCTGGCGATGTAATCGCCAATCGTCGGGTTATTCGGCTCGAGCTCGTATGTGGGCGCAAGACAGCTTTTTAGCTCACCCTCGTTGTACGTTGAATTCGCGACCGGCTCGCACTTTTTCAAGTTCTCAATCACGATGACGCGATTTTGGGCGGCCTCGCGCATTTCGCGCTCGACAATTCGGCGATTCGCCTCTTGATCGGCTTGCGCTTGGCACTCGCTTGCTAAAGCCAACGAATCTTCGTAACCGTCTTTTAAAATCTCATGGATTTTTCGGAACTGCTCGGCTGCAAGGGCTTGCTTGCCTTGCATGAACAAATTCCGCCCGAGAATATAAGCTTCTTTCACCAGCTGTTGTTTTTGCGGAGTCAGTCGGCTAAATGCCTCGGCGCCTTGCGAGAGTTGTTTGGCGACCTTCGCTTGTTTTGGTTTTGAGTCGTCGCTCAAAAGATAAATGACGGGCAAAAGAACCAGTGCCGCGATTAAAATAAATCGCATCTTCTTCGCACTCGCGGCCTTGATATTTCTGGCTAGTTGACGGTCAGCGCGGTCAGTCACTGGAACGCCGCCCGCATCGAAGCGAACTGCGCCGCCAGGCCCATTCGCCACCGGGTAGTTGATCATTTCGTAAGAAACAGGGTGCGGTGTCTTGAGTTGCGCCGCCATCACGTCGCGAGGAACGATCTGTAAGCGACGTTCAAAATGCGGGTCGCGAACTTCAAAGTGAATTGCGAGCTGACCGACCTGAATCACATCACCACTGCGAAGTGGCTTTAATTCGTCGGCGGCAAGCGGCATTCCGTTCAGTTGCGTACCGTTCGAACTTCCAAGGTCGCGAATGAAGTTCCCTTGTGGGCTCGCGATGAGTTCAAATTGACGGCGACTGGCTTTGCGATCGTTTAAGAGAATCTGTGAGCCGTCTTCGCGACCGGCGAGCCATTTACGACCTTCGAGACGAATTGTTTCTTCGCGACCCGAAGCCTCGACGATACGGATATAAGGTTCGCCAGTCTGAGCGACTTCCATGATGCGAGTTGCTTCGTCGTTGCCCTCGTAAGGGGTGCCGGGAGTCAGGGCCGGAAGATTTGCTGCCGAATGGCCTCCGCCGCCACCCGAAGCTGTCGCGTAATCAACTTCTGACGAAGAGTCTTGTTGAAGCGGCGTAACGACGGCCGACTGAACCTCAGCAAAAAGAAAATCGTAGCCGGCGACTTTAAAGACCGAACCGACTTCGAGCGTGACGTTTTTCACGGGTCGACCGGCGAGCGTGATGTCACCGAATTTCGAGATCACTTCAGCTGCCCAAACGCCGTCACTTTCGTGAACTTTAAAGTGTCCACGTGAGATTCCTGGTTGATCTTCGAGTTGAACATCACAATCCTGACCTCGGCCAAACGTGTACGCATGGCCGCTCTCGAGAGCGACCTCTTTCACGTCTTGACCATGGAGGCGGATCTTTAAACGAAACACGTTACTGGAACCTTTCCCCTTCAAGAAGTTGACATTCTTTTCTGAGAGCGTCGGCTTCCTTAAATTTGGCATCGTCTTTGTTCGTGATGGCTTCCACGACTTTTTCAAAAGCCGACGTACAACGCGCATACATATGTTTATCTTTATACCGGCGACCCTCGAGGCTTAAGTTGGCGATCTGTTCATCACGTTGCTTCTCGGAGAGTTTGTAATAGCGACGCGCCAACTGATTTTCGGGATCAATCGCGAGAGCGGTTTCAAACGAGCGCATGGCGCGCATCCACTGCGCCTTTTGGTAATCGCGAAATCCTTCGAGATAGTGCTTTTGTGCTTCTTCAAAACGAGTTCGCTCTTCTTCATTCGCAAACGTTCGCTTTTTGATGATTTCATCAGACCGCGTCTCGGAGCTTTGGATGTCTTTTTCAACCGCATCGTTCGTCCGTAAAACCAGACCTTCTTTTTTGATCGAAGGACTTGAACTTAAGAGATAGGCAAAGAGGCCGCCGACGACGAGAACTATAATGTAAAAGACCGTTCGGTTGCCGCCTTGCGGGCGCGGAGACCTCGCAGTTTGAAAAAGCGGATTCGCAGCTGATGACAAAGGACGCGGAGCAGTCAGCCCGGGACCTTGGGGTATCAACATCATCGCTTCAACGATAAAGTGGAATTCGGTTTCACCGACTTGAATTGAGTCGCCATCTTTTAATGCGGACGAAGTGACTTGTTCGCCGTTGACGAAGAGAGTGTTACGGCCGCTCACATCGGTAATCGTAATTTGCTCGGGCGTGAATTCGATCAGTGCCGCCTGGCGGCTGATCTTTGTATCTTGAAGAACGACATTGTTCTCGGGCGCGCGGCCGATCGTGACCTTCGGAGGCAAGAGTTGGTAAGAGGCTCCCTGATCAGGGCCCTGACGTACCGACATCATAAACTTGAAACCCGTCCGAGGGGTAGCGAGTGCCGCTGACATCAGCTATCGCCTCCTTGACCTAAAGTGAACACAAAGTACGCCGGCTCTGAAGCGCCCATCACGACTTGACCGCAAATTTCGTACGATTGGCCCGAGAACGGAATCGTGCTTGTTGCGATCTGCCCCGCAGCTCCACGCATTTGTGGTAGCAGATCCATCAGGTTTTGCTGAAGAGACATATCCGGGATCGATGTCAGTGGTTGACCGACAAGATTGATGCCGCCGCCGACAAGCTGATCAAAAGCACCGTTCGTCGCGATTACGCGGTCATCGATGGCGTTGACCGTGATCGCGGCCATCGAAATCATGCTGACAAGATTTCGTGCTTCGTGATCGCGATTAGTGACAAGTCCGACGGGACCTGGCGAGTCGCTTTGCCCGATTCGAGAAAGGGCACTATTCACGTTCGAGAGCAGTCGCTCAAGAGCCGGAAAGTGATAGTCGGTTTTTAAATCGTCGCGGCCTTCACGTAAGGCGTCGTCAAGCTGAAGACTGGCTGACTCAATCGGGTGCTCAACGATTTTATAGAGAAAGAAAAAGAGCACAAAGCCGGCCAAGAGAGAGATTGCAAGCGTCTGCACGAAGAGGCTTAAGGTCTCCCGAGGAGTCATTGCGAGTGCACCGACATCATAAAGAACAATGGCGTAGGCGACCGCACTCTGAGAGCCGGTTTCGGGGTTATAGGCAGTGATCGGTACCGAAACGCCTAGATTTGAATCGTCTATGAAGTTAGCGAACTCGCGATCTTCGCGGCGGGCTTGATTCACGAAGGGTTTGTTGACGTACTCGCCGCGAGCGTTAGCGGGCGCAATAACGGTTCCGTCTTTAGCGTTAATAATGAGAACTGCGGTCACGCCTTCTTCAAGCTCGGCCGAACGGAGATCGATCGCGGCGTCGTTATGTTCGAGAATATACTTTTTGTTTGCGTCGCGCATGTTGCGAGCGATCGAGCGCGCACGGCGAATGCTTTCGTTTTGAATATTCGCTTTCGTCGTGGTGACGATCGGAATAATTGAAAGTGCCGTGACCACGAAAACGTACACCACGACCAAAAGGCCTAGTGCCCACCGGTAGGGAAGGGTCTGAGAGATTTTGTAAACGCCCGGCATCGCGACGTTGTCGATGTAGGCTTGAACGTTCCCAACGAAATCTTTTGTGACCACGGGTTCGGACTCGGCCGCAGCTTGAGCCGAGGCTTGAACTTGGTAGTCTTGCGCAAAGGCAGGTTGCTGGAAGTCTTGCGGAGGCGCGAAGTGTTCCTGCTGAAGTCGAACGGCCGCACTTCCGGCCCAAGCCGGGACACCATGGAACCCTTGGCTCGCCTGATCTTGGATTTGCATCACGTCGAGAAGCACATCGTGCAGACTTAGTTTGTCGCCGGGATTTAGGCGTTGATTCTGAATCTTCACGCCGTTCACAAACGTGCCGTTACGCGAGTCTAAATCTGAAATAATTAATTTGCCGCCGGCAGAAAGAAGCGTTGCATGTTCTTTAGAAACAGAATTTGACGCGATCTTCAGATCGCAAGACGGGCTCCGGCCCAGCGTGTGCTGGCCTTCTTTGATCGGAAAGATTTGGCCCGCCTGCGGGCCTGTCAAAATCTTAATTGCCCACATGCAGCTGATCTCCGATTTCGATACGTGCCGTATCGAGTCTTCCACTCGTCATTTCGATCGCGTTGACCGCGCCCATCACTGGCCACGTCATGCGCCAGGGCTTTACGCCACGCTGAACCGAACGTACTTTCATCGCGCTATCCAAAAAAATCACGTCGAGCGGAAAACGCATGAAACAGGTTTGGATGCTGTTACATGGCATGAGGCTTGTGCCCTTAAAAAAGAGTGCCTCACCTGCCGGCAACGGCTTTTTGCCCATGAGGCCCATTGCGCGCTCGACAAACGACGTGGCAAAGCGAACATCGGTCGCGAGCACCGTATTCGATTTCGTCGTGTTGATGAGGCGTTGCGCACTCTGAGTCATCTTATTTACCCGCCATTAAGTTCAGCGCGACCGGGGCGAAGACCATAATAAAAACTGCCGGCAAAATAAACAGCATGAGCGGAATCAGAATTTTCTGCGACGCCTGCGCTCCGGCTTTTTCAGCGCGGACGAAGCGTTCGAGCCGCATCTGGCTTGACTGATCTTTCAAAACTCTCGAAATACTTGCACCGGTTGAGTCGGCATCGATGACGACGTTCACGAAGCTTGAGATTTCTTGCATGTCCATACGGCTTGAAAGTCCGCGCAACGCTTGCGCGCGCGAACTGCCGAGCATGATGTCGCGCATGACGCCGTTGAGTTCTTCGGCGAGAATGCTCTTGCCGCGTGTCCGTTCGACAATGCGTTGAATGCCGCCCTGGAAGTCGAGGCCGGCTTCGGTCGCGAGTGCCAATAGGTCGATGAAAAATGGAAGATCGATCCGCACAGAAGTCTGCCGAGTATTACGGCTAGCTTTGGCGTGCGAGGTCGGAATGTTCCAGCCGAAGACCGCGAAGCCAACGAAGATGAACCAAGGATAGTCGTACGAGAGAGCAAAGTTTAAAATCAACAAAATGATCGGAAACAAAAACCCCCAAAGAATTTGCATCCCGATGAACTCGTCGACGTTTAACTCCGAGCTCAGTCCGCTGGTGAGTAAAAGTTTTTCGATGTTCTTTCGCATCTTTGGATTTCTGATTTTAACGGCCCACTGAATCGTGAACTGGTGGGTGAGCGAACGTGAGAGTTCGATCAAGCCTGATTTCGATTTGTCGGGTTCGTTGCCCGACGCCCACGATAAAGATTTCGCGTCTTCGTTTTTAGAAAAGAGAGTGGAGACGATCATGTAGATCGAAACACCCGCGATTAGGATGTAGATCATGGGCAATGCTGTTTGCAGCAAATTGCTTCCCATCGTGTGCCTTTCCGTGCTGTAAACAATCGATGCAACCTCATGATTTGCGCCGGCTTATTTTGGCTTCTCAGTCGCCACGCCGCCGCGAACTTCTTGAACGCGCCGGTTTTTCGTTTACAGTCTCTCCTCTTCAAATATCGGAAATTCTGAGTGATAACCTGAATTTGACCGACCGAATTCGCGACCTTGCGGTTCGCAAAGCAAAGGCGTGGCTAGACCACGCTAAACCATCGGAAACACAGGGTGTTTTGGTGCTCTCCGCAGACACGGTCGTGGCCCTGGGTGACCAAATCTTAGGCAAGCCCAAAGACCAGAAAGAAAACCTGTCATTTTTGCGACAGCTCTCAGGTCACGAACATCAGGTCATCACGGCCGTTAGTCTAGTCGATGCAGATTCGCGAGAG
>JAYTHQ010000395.1:0-2528 GCA_043732445.1 Bdellovibrionales bacterium
CATTTACTACAGCCACAGATCCTGTAAGATCTTTCTTTTTCTGACTAGCATAACCTGTAACATTCTACATCGACGAAATCGACAAGATTTCACGCAAGGCCGACAACCCGTCGATCACGCGCGACGTGTCGGGCGAAGGCGTCCAGCAGGCGCTTTTGAAAATTCTCGAAGGCACTGTCGCAAACTTGCCGCCCAAAGGTGGCCGTAAGCATCCGCAACAAGAGTTCATTCAAGTCGACACATCGAACATCTTGTTCATCGTGGGCGGCGCGTTTGTGGGCCTGGAAAAGGTTGTGGAAAACCGTCGTAACTCAAAATCGCTCGGTATCGGCGCCGACATTAAGTCGCAGTCTGAAAAAGACCGCGACGTGAATGTGCTCCAGTTTGTCGAGCCAGATGATCTTGTAAAATTCGGTCTGATCCCTGAGTTTATTGGTCGTCTCCCGGTTACGGCTGTTCTCGACCCTCTCGAGGAAACAGCGTTGATCGATATTTTGATCAAACCGAAGAATGCGCTCATTAAGCAGTACCAAAAGCTCTTCAGTTTCGAAAAAGTCGATCTGAAGTTCACGACCGAGGCTTTACACGCGATCGCGAAGGAAGCGCTCGTCCGTAAAACCGGAGCTCGTGGACTTCGCGGCGTTATCGAAAGCGCGATGCTTGAAATCATGTTCGAGATTCCGTCAAAGACGAACGTCAAAGAATGTCTCATCGATGAAGACGTGATTAAGCTCGGTAAACCACCGAAACTGACTTACCGCACTGAATCCGAACTCGAAGATCAGTCTAAAAAAGGCACGAACGACGGTTCTGCCGAAAGCGCTTAGGCGCCATTCCAATAACTAGCGAACTTTAGCGAACTTTAAAGACGCGGCCCAAAAGGCCGCGTTTTGTTTTTGACCGATGTCGGAATCCGAAACGCCATTAAAAACGAGGTCGTGTCTCTCTTTTACACGGCTCCATTAGATCCGCTTCTATCGAGAAAAACGCGCACCCACATCCAGCCTATATGGCGCTGGACGACACAGCCCAGGTCGCACCTAATTTATCGAAATCACTTTCCAAGTCCCCGATCAATGCTCATCATTAAAAGAGAGATGTGTGCTGTTAACCGATCACTCAAGATGAGGGGTCAGTTTAAGACCAACGGCAAATCTCGAGACCCCCAGTGAACACGAGCGACCAATGGAAGGAGCTACAGTTTATGGCTGAAGGATCAACAGGACGGTCAGAGAGCTACAAACTCCCGTTACTCCCTTTACGAGATCTCATCATCTTCCCGCATATGATGATGCCGCTGTTTGTTGGCCGCGAGAAGAGCATCAACGCTCTCGAAGAGGCCATGAGCAAACAATCCGACATCGTTCTTGCGGCTCAAAAAGACGCCAAGACGAATAATCCTGAAGCGGGCGACATCTACGAAGTCGGTACCGTCGGAACGATTATCCAGCTCCTTCGTTTGCCTGACGGCACGGTGAAAGTCTTGGTCGAAGGTAAGCGCCGCGTTCGCATTGAAAAGTTCACGCCGAACGATTCGTTCTTCGTTGTTGAAGTTCAAGATTTGCCCGAGAAGATGGAGAGCCCTGTCGAAACTCAAGCGCTCATGCGCTCGGTGAAGACGACGTTTGAATCTTACGTGAAGTTGAACAAGCGCATTCCGCCCGAAATTTTGATGCGTGTCTCGACGATCGATGCGGCCGGCGAACTTGCCGACATCATCGTTGCCCAGCTAAATCTGAAACTCGAAGACAAGCAAAAAATCCTCGAGATCTCTGATCCGGGCAAGCGCCTTGAGCAACTTTTGAATCTCATGACCGGCGAAATCGAAATTCTCGAAGTCGAGAAAAAGATCCGCACGCGCGTGAAGAAGCAAATGGAGCGCTCGCAAAAAGAGTACTACCTCAACGAGCAGATGCAGGCGATCCAGAAAGAACTCGGCGAAAAAGACGATTACCAAGCCGAGATCGCCGAACTTGAAGACAAGACCCGCAAGAAAAAATTCTCGGACGAAGCGCGCGAGAAAGTTTTAAAAGAGATCAAGAAGTTAAAGATGATGTCGCCGATGTCGGCCGAAGCGACTGTTGTTCGGAACTATATCGACTGGATGCTGTCGCTGCCCTGGAAGAATTATTCCGAAGACAAACACGATATTCGTTTAGCTCAAGAGATCCTCGATGACGATCATTGGGGATTAGAGAAGGTCAAAGAACGCATTCTCGAGCATCTCGCGGTTCAGGCGATCGCGCCGAACATGCGTGGCCCGATCTTGTGTCTCGTCGGACCTCCGGGCGTTGGTAAAACCTCGCTCGCTCGCTCGATCGCAAAATCCCTTGGCAAAAACTTCGCGCGCATCTCTTTGGGTGGCGTGCGTGATGAAGCCGAAATTCGTGGTCACCGTAAAACTTATGTCGGAGCCATGCCGGGTAAGATCCTGCAAGCACTCCGCAAAGTTGATACAGGTAACCCGATCTTGCTCCTCGATGAGATCGATAAAATGTCGAATGATTTCAGAGGTGACCCGTCGGCGG
>JAYTHQ010000396.1:0-2522 GCA_043732445.1 Bdellovibrionales bacterium
GATCAAACAAAAACGCTTTACTGGGTGTCATTTGGTTTTGACCAAATGGTTCATCATCTGACCCACTTCTTGATCGTCTGGATTATACTGACGTATTAAAGGCGTCTGGCCCGCGCCTTTGCCTCGCGCTGATCGGCCCAGACGGAACTGCCGCCCGCAACAATCAAAATGAGCGCGATAGCGAGCAGCGACAAACCGCTCGAGACGTGAACGTAGTCAGCGACAAGCATCTTGATTCCAATGAAGCCTAAGATGCCGGCGAGACCGGGTTTCAGGTAACGGAATTTAGAGACACGTTCGGCCAACACAAAATACAGCGCCCTTAAGCCCAAAAGGGCCAAAATATTCGACGAAAAGGCGACAAACGCGTCGCTTGTCACAGAAAAAACGGCGGGGATCGAGTCAACCGCAAACACTAAGTCGCTAATTTCAATAACGACGAGCGCCAGAAAAAGAGGTGTTGCAAAGCGACGTCCGTTTTCGAGAATGAAAAAGCGGTCGCCCTCGCGGTGATTGGCGAAAGGAATCACTTTTCGCACAAAGCGCACGGCCCAGTTTTCGCGAACCTCGTGAATTTGTTTGCTCATGGAATCGGCAATAAATCGGTAGGCCGTGAATACTAAAATCGCTCCAAAGAGAGAGAGAATCCAGTGAAACTTGTGCAGAAGCTGGGCACCAACGACAATAAAAAATCCGCGCATCAAGATTGCGCCTAAGACACCAAAAAAAAGCACTCGGTGTTGATGTTTTGCGGAAATTTGAAACGAACTAAACACCAGCAGGATGACAAAGAGATTGTCGATGCTCAGCGATTTTTCGATCAGATAGCCTGTTAAAAACTGAACGCCAATTTCTGAACCAAAATGAGACGCGATGAAGACGTTGAACAAAAGCGAGACTGAAATCCAGACGGCGCTTTCTGCAAGCGAGAATCGTGTCGATGACTTTGAACGTAGGCGTTTAAAAAGGCTCAGGTCGATTAAGAGCAGCGCCAATACGCCAATGACGAAGCTCAGCCAGAGCCAGAGGGGAGCGATCGAAAGTGAGGTCAAAGGCCTGTCCATTTGACGTCAAAACTAGCATCGAGCTTGGTCGCAGACTAGAGTCTTTCGGGGCAATTCCGATAAGCATGCCATGGCGCAAAAAGCATGGTGCACAGTCTCGGTTTCAGGGAAAAAAGTAAAAATCGACCGCGAAGATCTCGAGCGGGTGAGCGAACGCTCCTGGCGCGTGACGAAGGGGACTACCGGTCGTGAGCGCGTGGTCACTTCGATCCGCGGCGACGACGGGAGCCGAACGGTGACCCTCGGTGCGTTTCTAAAAAAGCCGCCAAAAGGGAAGCAAGTTTACCCTCGCCGATTCAACGAGGGCCTTGATTATCGCAAAGACAACTTAGTCGTTTGCACGCTCCAAGAGCGGCAGCGGCTTTTGCCTAAAAAGCGAACAAAAACAAGTTCTGTTTATAGAGGTGTTTCATTTATGAAAAGCGCCGAAAAGTGGCGGGCGGCGATTGAAGTCGAAGGTGAGGCCATCAACCTCGGTGACTTTGAAACAGAAAGTTCGGCAGCGCTTGCGTACAACAAAGCTGCTCGTCAACACTTTGGCTCCATGGCTTACCAAAACGAAATCAGCCGCTCGAACCGCCGCCGCGCTCGCTAAGTCAACTGCGCGGGTAATTGGCATCAAAATGGCCCCAAAAGGCTGGCACTTATCTTGCGAGATAAGACTGCCGGAGGGGCCAATTGAATAAAATCGCGATCCTTGTTTTCGGGTGTGTCTTCGTACCATTCTCAGTTTTAGCGCAGACCTATCAGCTCGGTGAACCCCAGTTTGCTGGCGCAGGGTGCCCGGCCGGGACGACCGGCATCTCGGTCTCACCAGACCGTTCGTCGGTGTCGGTTTTGTTCGATCAATTTCATTTGGAAATCGCGAACGACGCGCAGACGAATCGCACGTTGGGGTGCTCGATCGTGGTGCCGATGACCGTTTCGCCTGGGTACGTTGTCGAAACGACCGCTGTCGATTTTAGAGGTTTCGCTTCTCTTCCGGATCGGGCCATCCTCAAGCTCGCAACGTCGGGGCTTCAAAGCACAGATCGGTTTTCACCGAGGTTCACGGCTGTCTCCGCGGCATTTGGTCCGTCGCAAGACTCTGTCTTTTTCCATCAAGATGTTCAGCAGACCCGACCTGGCACCCCGAGTTGTCCTCAAGCACAGGCGCTGCGACTCAACATTCAAGCGATTTTCTCTAGTCAGTACGCGCGAGGCCGCGGGCCTCCCGCTCTCGGTGGCGCACAGTTTACCCTGGACTCGAGCGATATAGGCTCAAGCGGGCTAACTCTTGCGATCAAACTGCGCGCCTGCCGTCCCTAAGATCGATCTTCCTCAGGGTTTACAAGACGGAGTTGCCTATCATAAAGAAGTCACAATGAGTGAACTGGGGGCGAGAAATGTTGCTGCCAAGGTTTAAACAGACCGGATTGATGTCAGCCCCGCTGGTATCTTAAAATCGATTTAACTAAG
>JAYTHQ010000397.1:0-8514 GCA_043732445.1 Bdellovibrionales bacterium
TTTAAAAACGCACAGAACGTTTCGGGCGCCCGAAGTTCAAGCTAGTCGTCACGTCGACGCGAAGACAAACCACGAAGTTCAGCTTGAAAATGGAGGTCAGGGCTGCGATTTCGTGAGCCCTTTGACAAATAAGCGCTGCGGTTCAAAGTTTCAGCTTCAGCGCGATCACATCCTGCCGATTGATCATCTTTTAGACAACACTGTTTCGTTTTCTAAAGTTCATCTTTTTTACCCGCGCGTGCGCTGCTGAGATTAGAATGTGACGATCGAAAACCGGTTCACTGACTTAAAGTTTGACAGCCCAACTACACGGGAAACCCATTGTTAGTACATCGAGCTCTGGCGCTATCTTTACTTTTGATTGCACTTGCACCGCGGTCCTACGGAACCTCTGCGGGTGACTTCAACTTCGACTTAAAGGCAATTCCCGGTAGCTACGTCGTTCGTAGCTCACAGGGGCGTGTCGAGGTTCACGTCGACAAGCCTGAAGTGCTCGACGAAGCGTTAGATGTGAGCTCCCTCGATAGTTCGCCAAACGCGCCGACTCTTGATACCGATGATGGACTCGCGGTCGGCGCTCACCAACTCGAACTTGATATGATTACCAATTGCGAACGAGTGCAGGGCGCTCACACATGCGGCGAGGATGTGACGGCAACTGTTGGCCTAGGCCCCTTCGTCCAGTTAAGCGTCGATAAACTCGTGCGCCGCGAGAGTCCGGACTCTGCCCCCGGCCGTACGAGCGTTTCTCCAACGACCATCGGCCTCAAGTCTAATTTCATTCAAAAGAACGGATGGGCCGCGGCCGTCTACCCAACAGTCTCGCTAAATGATGCGACTCGTTTCCATCAGGCCGATGGAACTTTGGCCGAATCAGACGGCCACATTTTTTATTTCCCCGTGATGATTTCAACAAAAGTCGGTCCGAGAACGACTGTCGCGGCAAATCTCGGAGCAGGTCGCAGCTTCGAGCGCGCCGACATTAAAACCCTGAATATGTCGGTCGCAATCGGGCAAGCAATCGGCGAGAGTTCGAAAGTCTTGGGAGAATTCGAACGTCAACGCGCATCTCACGAAAGTGTCAACACGGCTCGGGTCGCCTGGGTGAAGCTTGTTCTGAACAAGCCTGCAAATCGCTATCAGATTTCGCTTTCATCGGGCTTCGCGCGAACCATCGGGTACACGCCTGAAGGCCGACCACGCTACTCCGTTCGGATTGGCATTATAATCGTACGCAAAAGTAAAAGTTGATCGGCAGAGTTTTCGGCGGCTTCTTGTTGGTCGAACTATAGCTCGGCCTGGATTGTTTCAATCAGTGCGCGCTCCACGCCTGAAAGGACACGGTCAGGCACCACCGTTCGCCCAGCCCTGATGGTGACGAGAGATGAGCGCATGTGAGTGATCATATTATCCGCCAAGCTTCCGCAGATCTCGCGGCTTGCGATGCGCGCACCCGCCTCGTAATTTATTTCTTGTGAGCGCGGATCAAGGTTAAACGACCAGACGAAACACGTCGCGCGGTCAATCACTGCAGCTTTCGAATGAATTTTGCCGGGCCCTTGATATTCACGAACCGTCACGCCCGTCGCGCGCAAGCGAGGTTTAAACATTTCGAAGGCGTCACGCTCGATTCCATCGGCCGGCGTACTGAAAGCCCGCGAACCGTTCGTTGCGATCTCGACATGGACTCCTCGCCGCACAGCTCGAGAAAAAGCCCGCTCCATTTCCGGAGTCAAAATTAAATACTGTGAATCGATCAAGATCTGTTTTGTCGCGTGATCGATCGCGTCGATTAGCGCGCGAGCAGCGCCGCTCACGGAACTTTCTGAATAGGAGCCATCTGTCTTGATCTCGTTGTGAATGAAGGAAATCTCGGCGGGAATGAGCGAGCTCTCGAAGTTTCGAGAACGAACATCTAGGAAGCCGATGGTTCTCAAGCTTTGAATGGCATCGATGATTCTATTTGTGATACCGGTTTTAATATAAGAAGGGAGCAAATACTGATAAGGCATTTGCACCAAAGGTGAATTCCACATCTGCTCTTGATAGGCTCGGGCCGCACGCGCCGACGGGCCACTGACAAGGATATCATAATCTATAAAATTCTGGAGGTTGTGGTCGAGCCCAAAAAACGGATCACGCGAGTTCCGACCACCGGTGATCATCAGATCGCCGCCATCAGTGAGGATCTTGTTGTGCATTCGTTGCAGCAGCTCACCGACGCCGAATCTCGCGATCGAACACAGGTAGCTTGCGCGGAACAAGCGTACTTCAACACCATTTTGAATTAGGTAGCGAATCATGTCGTGCGTGAGCCGGTGCCCAAGAGCATCGATCAAAAGTTTGGGATGACCGCCCTGTCGGGCCGACTGAAGCAGCGCCCCGAGCAACGTCAGACCCACGCGGTCCTCTGCGATTTCAAAAGCACTTAAGAATGGCGCATGGCCAGAGGTGATTAAACTCACGCGAGCATTGAGCGCTTCGCGACTATTCGAAAGCAAATGAGCACGATCTGAAGCGCTCGCCAGTGACGAAGTTACTGAGAGAAAAGCTGACAGTAAAACCGAAACGCAAAGGCGATTCATAAGTGCTCCCCCGACCGGATTTTCACTAACTAGTCAGAAAAACGCAACCGGCTTCATCTTCAACCGTCTTCGAACGCTCAAAGTGAAATTAATGCAGACGAAATCCTACCCACATCATTCAGTGGGCGCGTGCCGACGGCCGCGTCGACGCCCAATAAGCTCAATAAAGGCTGGCAAAAAGATCAACGTCGCCGGGAGTGCGGTTATCAAACCGCCAATCACCATGGTCGCAAGAGGTCTCTGGGTTTCTGAGCCCATGCCGCGACTGATGGCTGCCGGCAGAATCGCCAGTGCCGCCAAAGTTGCCGTCATCAAAATCGGTCTAAAAAGCTCGTCGCAGCTGGCAACAAGCTGATGATGGAGATCAGTGTTTCGATCATCGCTTTGGCGCCTGTCTCGTCGGGCTTTGAAATTACTCAGCAGGGTCACGCTATTCAGCGCGACAACTCCGCACAAAGCCAAAAGACCAACACCTGATGAAACCGAGAACGGGATACCGCGTATGAATGTTAAGATAACACCGCCTGTAGCGCTTAACAGCATGTTCAAAAGGATCGCCACCACGAAAGTTGTTTCTTGAAAAAATAAAAATAGCGCAAGGCCAAGGATGAGAAATGTCAGCGGGATTGCAAGCGTGAGACGCCGCATCGCCCGTTTTTGGTTCTCGTACTCGCCGCCCCAAACGATTTTATATCCGGTAGGAAGTTTTAGTTTTTTCGCTTTTTCAAGGGCTTCACCCATGACGGAACCGAGATCTCGGCCAGCAACGCCAAATTTGACCGCGATTCGTCTTGAACCATTTTCGCGAAAGATCGCCTGCGGTGCCAATTCCATCTCGACCTTCGCTATTTGACCCAATAAGATCCGTTTACCACCAGGAAGTGAGAGCGGAAGATTTCGGATCGCCTCAATTGAATTTCGTGAAGTCTCGTTTGCACGAATCACCACGTCGGTTCGACGCTCGCCTTCATAGATCTGCGTGATCGTTTTTCCACCCACGGCAATCTCTATCAGGTCATTAACATCGCCTGCAGCAAGGCCGGCATCTGCCGTCTTTGCGCGATCAAGCCTGACCACGAGGTGAGGCACCATCGGCGTCGCCGCCGTGATTCCGATGTCGGCAGAGCCGGGAATGCTCTTTAAAACCCCTACGATTTGATCTGCTATGGACTTTAGAACCTCTAGATCTGGACCGTAAATCTTGGCCGCATTTTTACCCTTCACTCCGGCAATTGCTTCTTCGACATTGTCGGCAATGGGCTGGGAGATATTAAAATCCACTCCAGGAATCGCCGAAAATTCTCTTCTAATATGTGCAATCAACTCTTCTCGCTGTCCTGAAAATCGAGTCCAGTGCTCTTTGGGTTTTAGGTCGACAAAGAACTCACAATTATCGAAGAGATTAGGATCCGTGCCATCTTCAGGTCCGCCCAACTGCGATACAACAGTTTTAACTTCGGGCTGACTCGACAAGATTTCACGAATTTCATGCGCCAACTTTTTACCTTCTTCGATGGATGTTGAATGCGGAAGCGTCGCTCTGACCCACAATGCGCCTTCATCTAACTCCGGAAGAAATTCAGTTCCCATAAAGGTGATACAAATGACGGCGATGACACTTAAGAGCCCGGCAAACGCGAAAACGTTTCGCGGCTGCGCCAACGATTTTTTTAGCACTGCTAAAAAACGCTGTTTGAGCTGTCTCAACCATCGAGACTCCGGATGTGGATTTTTGAGCGCATGCTTTTTGATCCAGGGCAAAAGCATCGGCACATAGAAGATCGAGTAAAACAGCGCGCCGGCTAAAGTAAAACACACCGTCCAGGCCAACGGCTTAAACATTTTTCCTTCAACCCGCTGAAGAGTAAAGATCGGAATGTAGGCCAAAATAATCATGAGCATCGAAAAAAACACCGGCCGAATAATGGCGACAACACCTTCAGAAATCGGCGCTTCAGTTTCGTTTCTTGCTTGCTCTAGAATCCAACGCGCCAACATGCTCTCGACGATCAGCACCGCGCCGTCGACCACCATTCCAAAATCGATCGCACCCAACGACACCAGATTAGCCGGGATATGAAAGAGAACGATCGCTAAGAACGCAAACAGAAGAGACAACGGCACCACGGTCGCAACTACGAGTGCGGCTCTCCAGTCGCGCAAAAATACCATTAAAATGACGACAACTAAGATCAAACCTTCGCCGAGGTTATGCCAAACCGTATCCGTGGTGCGGTCGACGAGTTTCGAGCGGTCATAATAAGTTTTTAATTGCACGCCTTGTGGCAGCAGAGTTCCACCGTTCAGCTCACTCACTTTTTGGTGAATCGCCTCGCCGACCAGAACGGGATTTTCGCCCTTCCTCAAAAGAACGATCCCTTGCACGATATTGTCTTTTTTATCACGGCCGACGACGCCGCGAAGTGGCAGATGTGATTCACTGACGGTACCAACGTTGCGCAACAACACGACGGCTTTTCCGCTC
Organism: Bdellovibrionales bacterium; assembly: GCA_043732445.1. Classification (GTDB taxonomy): domain Bacteria; phylum Bdellovibrionota; class Bdellovibrionia; order Bdellovibrionales; family JAMPXM01; genus CAJYOV01. The sequence continues at coordinate 5,071 of JAYTHQ010000397.1, forward strand.
GTTCCCAATCCGACCTGCTCCAAATCTAATAAGTTTTTGAATTCCCCTTGCGAGCGCACGACAAATGACTGCGTCGGCCAGTTCACCAAATTTCCGCCGCCGTTAATGTTCGAATTAGAAATCGAATCGGCGATTTGCCTGATACTCAGCCCATAGTTGGCGAGCTTCAGAGGCTCAACGAGAATCTCCCAGCTCTTCACCTTCCCGCCGTAACTCGTCACGTCCGCAATTCCAGGAACCGAGCGAAACTCCTTTTCAAGCGTCCAGTCTTGAATTTCGCGAAGGTCAGTATCTGAATAAGGTCCCGCGAGTTCGTACCGAAGCACTTCACCAGTCACCGACGACATGGGCGCTAGAGACGGTTGCGTATTCGGAGGAAGAGTGGCGGTCGCGATCTTTTCGAGCGTTTGGCTGCGGGCCCAGTATCCGTCAACCCCGTCGTCGAAATAGAGGTAAACAACGGACAGACCAAATTCAGAAACACTGCGAATCTGGGTCAGCTTCGGAATGCCTGCAAACTCGCGTTCGAGCGGTAGCGTGACGCGCTTTTCAATGTCCTCAGTCGCCTGCCCCCGCATTTGCGTGATGACTTGAACCGTCTCATTGAGAACGTCAGGAAACGCTTCAACTGGTAAAACACTAAACGCCCACAAACCACCGGCGGCGAGAAGTGTGACAATAAGTGTGACGGCGAGTTTTTGTTTCAGCGAGAAATCAACAATACGCTCGAGCATCACTCTTGGCCCGTGTCATCTAAGAGGTAGTTAACGAGAAGCGCACCATCAGTGATGATCTCAAAGGTCGTCTGCTTCGCATTTGGAATTTCGATTGCGCTCGAATTGGAGGCTCTTGATTTTACAGCAATCTTCGTCCGCCGAAACAGCATTTGAGTTTTGTCAGCCTCGTCTCGCACGAAAATAACGTCTGAACCTTGGTCAAAGATAACTGCGCGCGATGGAACCACGAGCCCTTCGATTTGACTGAGTTCGATTCGCGATTTCAGAAAACTTTCTTGCGGAACATCGTCGGGAAGTTTGGATAGAAACTTGCAACGAACGCGAACCATGTGAGTATTGGGATCTGAAATGGGGCTGACATTTTCAACGATCGCGCGTAGGGAGGCGACCTCGTCAAACACGACTGGCATCCCGCGCTTAATTTTCACGGCCTGCTCGGGGGCGAGATCACCAATGAACTGAAGCGCCCCTGACTTACCGATCGTCAGGATCACATCGCCCGGATTTAACGATGACCCCGCACTGATTTTCTTCTCAAGAACGACACCATCAACAGTCGAACGAAGGCCAAAAGAACTCTGCCCGACCCGAGCTTCGGCGGGCGAAATGCCAAGCGACGACAGTTTTTGGAGTGTTAATCGCAGAAGATCGCCGCCTTCTCTCTTGGCGATTTCATATTCTTGCGCAGCCGTCGCCAAATCTGGCGACCAAACTTTTCCGATTAATTCACCAGCCCTAACGCGGTCGCCGACGGAGACGTTGAGGGCCTCTAGCCGACCCGAAATTCGCGAAGAAAGGGCCAGGATATCTTTATCGGGCACCGTTACGCGGCCATTAAATTCTGCGGTCACCGCAAATTGAGTTCGCGTGACGCTGCCGGTTTTGACGTAATTACCTTTATTAAGACGAACCGTCTCTGGCCCGACTTTTTCAACAGCCAGTGGTTTTTCGACCTCGGGATGGTGGCAAGCAACAGCCACCACTGAAATAAAAACTATCTCGAAAAACTTTATTTTACTCACACGCATGCGTGCCTACCGATTTTGTGAAATCACAACCGACCAGTTGTACGAGTTGATAGAATGTCGTCTGAAGTTGTTTCTTCTTGGCAATGAAATCAAACTGAGCGCTCAGATAAGTGGCCCTCGCGTCGTTTAGCCGGAGAAAATCACTACGCCCTGAGGAGTAGGCAGCGCGGCCCAATTCGTAGTACGCCTTTGCCGCCGGAATGACCGTTTTTTCGAGCTGATAAATCTCCTCGAGAAGTGCTTTGTAGTTCAAATAAGCACTCGCCAAATCGGAAGCGGCCTGGACCTGAGTCGCCTTCATTTTGTTCTCTGCAATCGAGACATCTGACTTTGCAGCACGAATGCCTTGCACTTCGTTGAACGGAAAAAACAGCGGCAGAGTGACCGAGACACCCAGGTTATAACTTCGTCCCAGACCGCTCACGGGCGCAGTTGCGGCGTTCGTATATTGATTGAGCCCGGCTGAGAACGTCAGATCAGGTAGCGGGGCCAGGCGCGAATTCGTGAGCGCGCTTTCAGAGGCCTGCGCAAGGTGGGCAAGACTTCTGAGTGCCGGGCGATGAGCCGTCATGAGCCGATCGAGAGTCGGCTCGCTTGGAAGCTCACGAGGAGCCGTGAGCTCGTCATCGAGCCGTGGAGTGTAATGCTTGGCCGGGCGCCCAAGAATGTTGATGAAGTCGGTCTTGAGCGCCAGAAATTCGTTTGTATTGGCAAGGTAAGTTTGCTGCAAGCGAGCAAGACTCACTCGGGAACCCATAATCTCGGCTTGGGCCGCTTGCGCCCTCGCGTACCTGGTTTCCTGGAGTTGAATGAGTGAATTTGCGTTTTGAACTTCGGCAGATAAAATTTTATCGAGCTCTCGATTGGCTTTTTGAGCCGCAAAATTCGAACCGAGAAGAACGATGAGATCGATTTCTTTGCTGGCGGAGTCATCTCCTGCACTTTCACTTTGATGCCGAAGACCTGCGCTGCTGGCGAGCGCCTTACCAGGAAATCCAAGAGTATAGGAAATGACGTACTGTTCGCTATAAGGCACGCCCGCAGGGGTAAATCCGTCTAAATCATTCCTACTGTAAGTGAAGGTCGGCGAGTTCGGTGACAGCGCCTGATGGGCTCGAAAATTGAGCGATGCGCTTTGGCTGCGCAGACCACGTAAATCATAGTTGCCTTCGAGCGCGAGTTTGACTGCCTCCGCGAAACCAATCGCTTCGCCGAGTTCGTCTGATGCCGATAAAGCTGACTGCTCAGTTTGCCGCGCCAACGGCGTTAACTCCCCCGCTGGCGACAAACACTGAGCCGCCGCGGAATTGAGCAAATAGCAAACAATCAGAATCCCACGCGCGATTTTGAAACAGTGGTCGCGATTCTGAAGGCACATTTCAAGCAACCCCACTGAGGTCAAAACAAGTGACTGACGAGTGACTGACGAGTACGGCGCAAAGGAACAAGCCCTCGCCGCTCCGCAGCCGCGCCGAGACGGAAACTTAACAAATGTTAAGCTGCATTCACTTCGAGCGTAAACACAATTCTTAGAATTAATTCACAATTGTTAACGGTGTCATTTCTGGAATCACGAGCCAGAGAAATTGCGACGCGCAAAACCCGACCTTGGTAGATGGACGGTCGCGTTGCGTGAACGCACTGACCGAATGTGCGCAGATGACAGTGTCTTCAAATAG
>JAYTHQ010000398.1:0-2516 GCA_043732445.1 Bdellovibrionales bacterium
GTTGGTGCTGCGACTGCTCGAGACACGTCGGACTCTGTCGGCGTGGTTTGTTTGAAAGATTCAGGCCGGGCCTTGGGCGTCGTTTTAGGATGCCGACCTCACCTGATGAGACTCGATGCGCGGGTCGGCGGGCTCGATGCCGTTGCTTACCCCGCGTTCGAAATGGCCCTGAAAGGTTTTGAAACGCTAGCCGTGACCGATTGTTTGAATTTCGGAAATCCCGAAAAAGAAAACGTCATGAGCGATTTCGTTGCGGCGCTTGACGGCATGAATTCCGTTTGCGCTTCGCTCGTGGCGCCGATCATTAGCGGAAATGTCAGTTTTTATAACGAGACGATGGGCAAAAATATTTCACCTACTCCCTCGACGGGGCTTGTGGGGCTGCGTGAGTCCGTGCTGAATTTGCCAACGAGTTTTTTTGAAAAAAAGGGCCAGTTGATTTACGTCCTGAAGCTTCCGGGGTTTATCACGGGCGGGACCGATCAAGAGTCTTACGCACCTGTCGCTCAAGCAATCGGCGAGCTTGATGGTCAAGTTGTTGGTGATTTTATAAGAGTAGCGAAAAAAGTGTCCGAAGCGCCGGGCGTCAAAGCCACGCGCGCAATCGGAAAATTCGGAATCGCCTACGCTCTCGCACGGATGACGCTTGAAAGCGGAATCGGGGCGGTAATCGACCCTGAAGGTTTGAAATTGATCCGGTCCGAGATCGACGACGCCGCACTCTTTGAAGAACATCTCTACGAAGCGATCATCGTGGTGGATCCACAGCGCGCGGTTGATTTCGAAGACGCATTTAGTATCGTTCGCCAAGCGAGCCCAACAGCTGAACTGCATCGGGTGGGCCGAACCGATGGGCACACGCTTGAAATCGGCGCACGTCTCAAGTCAGAGACAGTGAGTCTCAGAGATACTTACCTCAGCGGATGGAGTGCGAATTTTGAAAGCCTGGCATGATGAGTGCGGCGTCTTCGGAATCTGGAATCATCCTGAAAGTGCTCGTCTCACTTACTTAGGGCTCTACGCAATTCAACATCGCGGCCAAGAGTCGGCGGGCATCGTCGCTCTTGAAGGACAAACGCATCATCAAAAAAAAGGTTTAGGCCTTGTCGCCGATATCTTCGATGAAGAAAGCCTCCTTCGATTGCCAGGTACGGCGGCGATCGGGCATGTTCGTTACGCAACGACCGGAATGAATTCACTCGCGAATGCTCAGCCGATGACGGCTCAGCTATTTCATGGACCCATCGCCATTGCGCACAACGGAAACATCGTCAATGCCGAACCGCTGAAGCACGATCTGCGCGAGCGCGGATCGATTTTTCAAGGCACGAACGACACCGAAGTGCTCCTTCACATGATCGCCCGAAACGAGAGCCCCGATCTCTTGACGTGTTTGCGCGAATGTTTAGAGCTTGTGGAGGGTGCTTTTTCACTCACCGTTCTTTCGCACAAGAGTTTATTTGCGGTGAGGGATCCGCATGGCTTTCGCCCACTTGTGCTCGGTCAGCTCGAGGGTGGGAGCCACGGCGGGCCTGCGTACGTGGTCGCCAGCGAGACGTGCGCGTTTGATCTCATCGGCGCGAAATTCGTTCGCGAAATCGAGCCCGGCGAAATTTTCTGGGTTGACGAGACCGGCGAACATTCGGTTTTCATGAAACGTAAAGCCCCGAGGTCGGCGTGCGTGTTTGAGCACGTTTATTTTTCGCGGCCTGACTCGGTGGTTTTTGGTGAAAGTGTGTACGAAGTTCGAAAGCGCGCCGGAAAAATCTTGGCGCACGAGATTCCGCTTGAGGCCGATATTGTCGTGCCGGTGCCCGATAGCGGAGTGCCCGCGGCCTTAGGTTATTCCCAGGCCAGTGGGTTACCATTCGAATTAGGAATCATTCGCAATCATTATATTGGCCGTACTTTCATCCAGCCGTCTCAGTCGATTCGCGATTTCGGTGTAAAGATTAAACTCAATCCGCAATCGGCTGTTCTGAAAGGTAAGCGGGTCGTCGTGATCGATGATTCGCTGGTGCGCGGAACAACGAGCCGAAAGATCGTCAATTTGATCCGCGCCGCCGGCGCTAAAGAGGTACATTTGCGAATTGCCGCCCCGCCCACCGTGGGGCCTTGTTACTACGGGGTTGATACGCCTGAGAAGTCGCAGCTCATTGCCGCCAATCAAAGTCTGGAAAAAATCCGCGAGTTTGTCGGGGCCGACTCTCTCGGGTATCTTTCTATGAGTGGCTTAAAAGAGGCCGTCCGCGGCGAAGGCGGCGGTTTTTGTGCCGCGTGCTTCGGCGAACCTTATCCAACGCCGCTGTTCGGGCTCGATCTCGACCCGAAAGGTAACTTGCGAGGAATTTGATCGATGGCAAAACTGCGCGGCTGGCTTCCACTTCAAAAAGGCGACGTCGTCGATATTATTGCACCAGCGTCTTCGACTAAAGGTGACGGACTCAAAGAGGGTCTCGCGTTTCTCGAGAGCTGGGGTCTTGTCCCACGCATATCGGCAAATATTTTCGGAGCTG
>JAYTHQ010000399.1:0-2492 GCA_043732445.1 Bdellovibrionales bacterium
GAGCTTTTCCATCGAGCTGTTGATCTTCATTTGCGATTCGCCGAGGTTACGTTGAGCATTGAGCGAAGCGATATTTGTCGAAATACGGAAACCCATTTAGAACTCCTAGTGTTTAATAAAAATTTAGCGTCATGTAAAAATCCTCCTTGTGTTTGAATCTTGCGATTCTCATCCGGTTAGCGTTTATCGCTTTGGGATGCGGCATCCGAGCCTCTTGTTTGTACGACTGTTAATACAATCCTATCCGTGTACAAAAACTCTCTCTTCCTTGAACGTCCTCCTGTCGCGTCTTGTTCACTCCGGCGATCGCTCGCTGTTCGGAGATGTTCAACTTCGTTTTCGCCCGAGCCTTACTGACTCAACCGATTAACTTTGTTTGGCACACACCACTCATCGACAGAGGTGTTGGATTCTTGACGGTCAGACGTGCGAGAATGCTCATCTCTGGTCTCTCGCCTAGGTAAATTAGGTTCAAAGTCGGGCACGACAAGAGTCGAGAGGCTCGACTTCTCTCTAGGAAAACACGACGTTTGTGCTGAATTTAACTCCGCGGAAAGGCTGACGCTAGACCGAAGTGGCGACGGGTTTTGCTAACGATCAGTCGTCGGCAAGATCGCTTCCGGAGGCAAAGAGCTCGATTTTTTTCGCGATCCACACCGGTTCATCTTCCATGATGTGGTGACCGCCTGTGGGGTGATCGATGAAGATCGCATCGGGTAGGATGTGTGCAAGCTTGGTCATGCTTTTTCTTGGAACCAAGTAATCGTTGGCTCCCCAAATGATCAGTGCGCGTGACTTGAGCCCCGTGAGCCCACGAGGCAGTCGACGATCGGCGAGAGTTGCGGTCGCCGCAACGAAGGCACGAAGTGATTCGCCGCGGTCACGAAACGGTTCTAAGTACCGCTCGACGACCTGATCGGTAATGAGTTTCTTATTGGCCACGACGTAACCGAGAATCACTTTGATCGAGCGGCGATTCACCGTGTACCGAAAGAGCGGTGCTGTCGCCGCGAAATGCTGCGCTATTCCCGGAACTCGACTCGAATCGGTGGCGGGACCGAGGCCGATGACGTGATCGAATCTGTCTGGCCACCGATGGGCCATCCAGAGCGCTATCGCGCCGCCCATCGAGCTTCCAACCAACATCGCTTTTTCAATTCCAATTTGCGTCAGGGCAGCGGCGATCGATTCCGCCTGCGAATCGAGGGTGTATTTTAATTTGGCGTCTTTGGAGCTCTTGCCGAATCCGAGTAAGTCAAACGCGGTCACACGGTGCCGAGCTTGCAAAATCGGAAAGAGAAAACGCCAAATATAAACCGAAGCTCCGATTCCGTGCAGAAGCACGATATCGGACTTTGTGCCGTCACCGGCCTGCACGTAATGGATCTGTGCGCCGGCGACCGTAACGAATTTCGAAGCCGGAATGACCTCTTCGAGGCTTGAGGTCGGCGTGGCTTCCGGCAAGACAGCGCCGCGTATCCGCGCCTGAATTCTTCGGCCAACAACAATGAAACTTGCGACAAACAGTGCCAACAGAGCTGCGAAAGCCACGAGCAAGAGCCAGGTCCAATGGGATGAGTTTAAGGAGCTGTCCAACAAAGTCCTCTTGAGGCGAGAGCGTTGACATTCATCAAATCGACCTCATTCTAGAGAGGTTGGTTCACTTTGAACAGTGGACCTTTTTGTGGAGATGAAAATGGCGAGCGACGTAGAGAAGATGACCGTAAAAAGCCAAGAGGCGATGCAGACAGCGGCCACGATGGCTGAAGACCGTGGGCACTCGGCCGTTGAGCCCGAACATCTCTTCTACCAGCTCGCGCATCAGACAGACGGGATCGTCCCGAGCCTTCTGGTCTCGGCGGGAGCCGATTTGCCGGGCTTCTTGCGCGATCTCGATGCGGCTCTCGATAAAATGCCGCAAGTGACGGGCGATGCTCGCCGAGTTGTCGCGAGCCCGCGCCTCGTCAAAATCTTTGAAGCCGCCGACCGCGAGGCCAAGGCCCACGGTGATGATTATATTTCCACTGAGCACTTTGTCCTCGGGGCGCTTCCCAACACGGTTTCGGATTTTACAAAGCTTCTCGAGAAAAACGCGATCTCAAAGCCAAAAGTCGAAGAGGCCCTCAAGAAGACCAGAGGAAGCACCAAAGTGACCGACGATAATCCTGAGGCCAAGTATGACGCTCTCAAAAAATACGGCCGCGATTTAACGTCGGCCGCACGCGAAGGAAAGCTCGACCCCGTGATCGGTCGCGATGAAGAGATTCGCCGCGTGATCCAGGTTCTCTCTCGTCGAACGAAAAACAATCCAGTTTTAATCGGCGAGCCCGGCGTTGGCAAAACCGCGATCGCCGAGGGCCTAGCGGGCCGCATAGTCAAAGGTGATATTCCCGAAACGCTCAAAGGCAAACGCGTAATTGCACTCGATATGGGCTCGCTCATTGCCGGCGCAAAGTATCGCGGCGAATTCGAAGACCGCTTAAAAGCCGTTA
>JAYTHQ010000400.1:0-8421 GCA_043732445.1 Bdellovibrionales bacterium
ACAACAGGATGAACAAGAGAGTCTTGAGAAACGTCGAAGCCTGAGAATTTACGAAGAGATTCTCGAACAAGTGATCGTTTTTGAAGAAGTTGTTCGACATACGAGACGTGCTGCCAATTACATCCGCCGCAAACTCCGGCGACGGGACAGGGCGGCTGAATTCGCGCCGCCGACGCTTTCAAAACTGTTAACAATCGACCTTCGGCAAAGTTTTTTTTGATCGCTACGATTTCAATTTCAACGTCTTCGTCAGGAGCTACGTCGGGCACAAAGATAACGAGTTCACCGGCTCGACCAACGCCCCGGCCACCGACCGAAAGCCTGTCGATGTGGATCGTGATCTTATCGCCGCGATTGGGTTTGGACGTCGTTGTTGGTTTGGTCATTTGCGCTCTCAGAGTATGGATCGGCGAGTAAAAAAACAAAAGGCCTGCTCAAGACCGTTAGGCTCCCGAGTCAGGCCGTCGCCGCATCCATTCGAGATGGATTTAAAAGGTTAAGGATTAACGAGCTCAGTTTTTTCAAAAAAGAGCGCGAGTTCGCGCGCAGCGCTTTCGGGGCTGTCTGAACCGTGAACCGCATTTTCACCGACGTTGGCGCCATGCTTTGCGCGAATCGTACCCGGAGCCGCCTTTGCCGGATCTGTTGCGCCCATGATTTCACGATTCTTCATAACCGCGCCCTCGCCTGAAAGTGCCATCAGGAGAACTGGACCCGACGTCATGAAATCAACGAGTTCGCCAAAGAACGGCCGAGCTTTGTGTTCAGCATAAAATTCTTCGGCCTTCTTTCGGCTCAAAACTGTGAGCTTCGCCGCTGAAACTTTGAGACCTTGATTTTCGAAAATCGAAATAATGTCGCCGATGGCGTTCTTCTTAACCGCGTTTGGCTTGATGATGCTAAAAGTCATTTCCTTGGCCATGAAGGTGCTCCTTGAGGTTTGTTCAAGGGTTCTTACCGAGCCGCTTCGATCGAAGCAAGGAAAAGACTAAAGTCAGCGCCTCGATGAGGCGCTATTTTTCGATTAGAGGCCTGAGAATAATCCAGGGCAGGTCATTGCACGTTTTGACGTGGGAGCAGACTTCAAAGCGCCTTCCAATTTGCGACCTGCTTCAGTCTTGATCAGAGGGTTCAAAACGAGTTCGCGATCTAATTTCGCGTCAAACACGAAGCGTGTTTTCAACCCAGTGGCTTTATCGTGGTGCTCAGACATCACAACCGTATAGGGAGCAGCATCGCGGAATTCACGACGGCTCGATTCGATCACTCGGTCGACATAGTTTTGAATGACTGACGCATCGCCAGTCTGTTCAAAAGTGCGAATCGCGTGATCGAGACGAGCATTCGATTCATCGGAGCGAAACAAAGCGCTCATTGGTTTGTTACGAATAGCAGCGGCCGCTTCACGGTATTTCGCTTCAGCATGAGCGCTCACGCCCTCCCTGGCGACAAGGCGCCGTTGTAAAAGAAAAAGTTTTTGATATTTCGCTACCAAGTCAGCGCGCAAGTCGCTGTCGTGAAGGAGATCTGCGATCGACTGATTCAAAGATGTCAAAGAATTCAAATCAGCATTTGAAAGCGCCGTGAGAATTTTTTCTACGTCATAACCGTTGTCACGGTGAGCACTCTCGCGATCCTCCGAGATATGTTCGACAGTTTCATTTTTAAACACCGCTGTTTTAAAGAGAGTGCTCCCCAAAGCGTGTGCCTCAGGAGTGGCGCTTAGTTTTTTAAATACGTCGTCAATCGCGCCGGCATTACGAACGAGTTCCAACTTTTGGGTCTCGTGAAATTTTGCGTCAAAGCGTGTGAACATTTCAGCTTCGCTTGGAAGAACAGCGAGAAGCTCTGGCGGCAACGTGCGGACCCAACTATCGCGAACATCTTTGAGCAAATCTTGTTTGAAGACGCGCGTCTCGCCTGAAGCGCCGTCGTCATCGAGAACTTGTACTCGAGCGTAGCCTTTGATCGAGATCATCGTACCGAAATCAAGAAGGCGTCCATCAGGAGACGCATTGGCTGGGCTCGTAGCTCCGTGGAAAAGTCTGTGCGCCCAGAGATATCCGTGCTGAATGGCCTGACGATCAATTGCCTCAAGAACCGCGAGACGGAAGATTGCTGCGCGAGTTTTTCCGTCGAGCGAAACCCCTGCTGGTTTAGGCAGTGATTCGACAAGTGTTTTCATGTTCGCTTTGACCCGAGCGCGATCCTTTTCGGCGTACGCTCCGCCAAGTTTTTCGGCAGTGGCGTTAATGACCGAGTGACCAAAGCGGTGAGGATCTTCGGCGATTAAAACTGCGCGCGCGGTGAAATCGGCGTTATTTGGCGTCGTCAAAGTTCCGGTCGCAAAAATAGTGAGTGCGCGGTGAGCGCCGTACGGAAGTTCGTTCGCTAACAAATTGCTCCAGACCGATTCGCGAACGGCATCACTCAAAGGTAATCCGCCACTGCTGTGATAAGCATCCGCATGGGGGCCGACGTATCCCGTTCGGCCGCCACCTTTTGAGCGATAACCTGTGATGACGCCCATCGATCTTCCGTCGCCGAGGTTATCGTTTAAGCCAATGCCGCCGTTACCAGTCGCTTGGCCAAATACTTTTTCATTCGTGTAGTCGGTCGCGTTTTCTTTAAATGCCGGCACCGCGTAGGCCACGTCATCAGTCAGGCGTTTCAAACCACTTGGAGTCAGAGTTTTGACGCCGGCTTCGTAACCATCGGCACGCGCAAGATCAAGGTTCACGTAAACAAACTTTGGCCGCGCAAGCTTCGTCATCTCAACGGGCAAATAGGTATCTTCACCCAAAATATGAATGAGGTGCGGAGTTCGCTTTGGATCCATGGCGCGATCGTTCGGCCCCGCGAGGGCCGCGAACGAAATGGCCGTCGAGAGAGCAAGAACACCTGGCAGCGTGAGGAAACGCGTTTGTTTTTCCATGTCAGTGGAGAGTGCAAAACCGAGACGTGAAGCGCCGGAGAGAATCAACGCTTCAGATGGATTTGAGGGCCAAAATTAACCGAAAACGCGCGCCTTCGCGGGCCACGTCAAATAGTTCGACAGGCGATCAGACAGCCTAACGTTTCAGTTGGGCCATGAGCGTGGTGCCCATGTCGGCCGGCGAACGTGAGATCGCGCAACCAGCAGATGCCAACGCTTCAAATTTTGCCTCGGCCGTTTCGCCGCCGCCGCTGATGATCGCGCCCGCATGACCCATTCGTTTGCCCACGGGCGCCGTTGCGCCGGCGATAAACGCCGTCACCGGTTTTCTAAATTCACGACGAATATACTCGGCCGCATCGACTTCGGCTGTGCCGCCGATTTCACCGATCATGATCACAGCTTCTGTATTTGGATCGCGATTATACATTTCAAGCACGTCGATAAAGTTTGTTCCGTTTACGGGATCGCCACCGATACCAACGCACGTCGATTGACCGAGACCGATTCGGGTCGTTTGACCGACGGCTTCGTACGTCAAAGTGCCCGAGCGCGATAGAACGCCAATTTTACCTGGGCGGTGGATGTGACCGGGCATAATCCCAATTTTGCATTCGCCGGGAGTGATGACACCTGGGCAGTTGGGGCCAATGAGGCGCGATTGCTTACCTTGCATGTATCGTTTCACCTTCACCATGTCGAGGATCGGAATTCCTTCGGTGATGCAAACGATGAGCGCCATTTCGGCTTCGACGGCTTCCATGATGGCGTCGGCGGCGCCCGCTGGCGGGACATAAATTACGGTTGCTGTTGCGCCTGTGCGTTCGACGGCCTCGCGAACCGTATCGTAAACCGGAAGGCCTAAGTGCGTCGTGCCGCCTTTACCTGGCGACGTTCCGCCAACCATTTTCGTTCCGTACGCGATCGCCTGTTCCGAGTGAAAAGTCCCTTGCGCGCCCGTGAAGCCTTGGCAAAGCACCTTCGTATTTTTATCAATCATGATCGACATCACTTGCTCCCTTTGACGGCCGCGACAATTTTCTTGGCGCCGTCAGTTAAGTCGTCTGCAGGAGTGATGTTCAGGCCACTCTCCGCGAGAATCTTTTTTCCGAGATCCACATTTGTGCCTTCGAGACGAACCACAAGCGGAACTTTCAGACCCAACTCTTTTGAAGCCGCGATCACGCCTTCGGCAATGATGTCGCATTTCATAATGCCGCCAAAAATATTGACGAAGATCCCTTTCACGTTCGGATCTTTTAAAATAATTTTGAAAGCCTCAGTGACCTTTTCTTTATTCGCGCCGCCGCCAACATCGAGAAAATTCGCGGGTGCTCCGCCCTGAAGTTTAATGATGTCCATCGTGGACATCGCGAGACCGGCGCCGTTTACAAGGCAGCCAATGTTGCCGTCGAGTTTAATGAACGCGAGATCGTAGTGCGAGGCCTCGACTTCTGACGGATCTTCTTCGGTGAGATCGCGCAGCTCAACGATGTCAGGGTGCCGAAAGAGAGCGTTTGAATCGAAATTCATTTTCGCATCAAGCGCGATAATGTTGCCGTCAGTGGTTTCGACGAGCGGATTAATTTCTGCGGCCGAGCAGTCTTTATCGATGTAGGCCTTGTAAAGTGACATGAAAAAACCTGCCGCTTTTTTCGCGACTTTGTCCTTCATGCCAATCGCGAACGCGATTTGCAAAGCTTGAAACATGCAAAGTCCGACGGCCGGGTCGATTTCGACTTTGTGGATTTTCTCTGGGTGATGCTCGGCGACCTCTTCGATATTGACGCCGCCCTCAGCGGAGGCCATCAAAATCACGCGGCCAGTTTGTCGATTCAAAAGTACGGCGGCGTAATATTCTTTTTTAATATTGCAGCCAGCTTCGATGTAAACTTTGTTGACGACTTTGCCTTCCGGGCCTGTTTGATGCGTGACGAGCGTCATGCCGATCATTTTGGTTGTCAGATCGCGCACTTCGTCGAGAGTCTTCGCGATTTTTACGCCGCCGCCTTTGCCCCGACCCCCAGCATGAATCTGAGCCTTAACGACCCAGAGTGCGCCGCCAATTTTCTTTGCGGCCTCGACCGCTTTGTCAGGCGACTCTGCCATCTGGCCCGCAAGAGTAGCGACGCCATATTTTCGGAGGACTTCTTTGGCCTGATACTCATGAATGTTCATGGAATTTCCTTCTAAGTTCTGGCTTCAATTCTGAGGGGAGAAGATTCAGAACAGTCTGAGGGATAGACCGAAACTGGTCAACGGAGTCGGGCAAAAGTCTCATGCCGCCATCGGTCGAACCGAACAAGACGTTTTGAAAAACTCGACTAGTCGCGTGGACAAAGCCAGCGTGACAGGCGGAATCCGCGATTGTAGTTTTCAAGTGTTTTCTAAATCTGGAAAGGATCCCTCCCATGAAAGCTCCCGTTCGTGTTGCAGTGACTGGCGCTGCTGGCCAAATCGGTTACTCACTTCTTTTTCGCATCGCGAGCGGCGCGATGTTGGGCGCTGATCAACCCGTGATTCTTCAGCTCCTTGAAATTCCCGACGAGAAAGCTCAAAAAGCTCTCAAAGGCGTGATGATGGAAATTGACGACTGCGCCTTTCCAACGCTCGCGGGCATGATCGCGACCGATCATCCCGAAGTCGCTTTTAAAGATGCGGACATCGCGCTTCTCGTTGGCGCGCGACCGCGCGGTCCGGGCATGGAGCGTAAAGATCTTTTGTCGGCCAACGGCGCCATCTTCACCGTTCAAGGTGAAGCCATCGGCAAAGTTGCAAAGCCAGACGTCAAAGTTCTCGTCGTGGGCAACCCGGCAAACACGAACGCATACATCGCAATGAAATCGGCCATGAAACACGGCCGCGTGAAAGCAAAAAACTTCACCGCGATGCTGCGTCTCGATCACAATCGCGCGCTCGCTCAGCTCGCGGCTAAAACTGGCAAGGCAGTCGGTAGCTTCAAAAAAGTAGCCGTTTGGGGCAATCACAGCCCGACGATGTACCCTGACTTCCGCTGCGCAACGGCCGACGGCCAGTCGGTTTCAAAACTCGTGGGGGCCGGAACGCCCGACGGCGACAAATGGAATAAAGAAACATTCATCCCGACGGTCGGCAAGCGCGGTGCCGCGATCATCGAAGCGCGCGGTCTCTCAAGTGCGGCGTCGGCGGCCTCGGCTGCGGTCGATCACATGCACGACTGGTGGCTTGGAACAAATGGCGAATGGACCACGATGGGTGTTCCGAGCGACGGTTCTTATGACATTCCAGAAGGCATCATGTACGGCTTTCCGGTGACGACCGAAAACGGCGATTACAAAATTGTAAAAGGTCTCGAAATCGATGCCTTCTCGCGCGAGAAAATGAACGCGACCTTAAAAGAGCTCACCGAAGAGCGCGACGCCGTCGCCTCAATGCTGTAGGCCAGCCGATGGGTCCATTTCGAAAACGGACCCATCGATTTCCGAGTGCTCTTTCTTTTTGTCCAAAGTTTGAGCTCGTCGACATATTTGGTGTGGGTAATTTTACCAACCACTGATTTCAGTCCATGCCCTCCGCAAACGTTGCTAGTCTGATCCTGTGAAGTCACTCGTGCTTTGTTTCGCATTTTTACTCCTGCCGATTTTGGCACTGGCTCTTGATGTTGCAAGCCTCCGTGACTGCGCGTTTTCGCCCGATAGCGTTGTTATCGATTACGACAACGGCAAATCTTATCTCTTTCGGGACCGAGAGCTTTTTCGCGTTAACTTACCTCCCAAGAGCGATTTAGTTTCGCTCTCGCCAACGGCGTTCCCTGGCGAAAGGCAAAACTGCTTCGATTTTACCCGAGGTGGTCGAGTGAAATTCGAGGACCTCACGTCGTCAGAGATGAAGCAGTGTCAGAGCGCGAAAAAACAGGTCCCGTTTGCTTCGGTCTCAAAATCTGAATTGTCGGCGGCCGCTGATGTCATTCTAGGAACGTACTTCGAACTCAGTGAAGAGATCGACTCAAGCCTCTACGCGCAGGAGCCAGATCAAAAATTAGTTCCGAAAGCGAGCGTCGCTCAGCTCGCCGATTTAAAAAAGACGTGGCTCGAGCAAAGAAGATGGGGCCGCAAAAATCTAGCCCAGCTCGCCAATAAATTTCAACCGTGCGAAGTGCTGACCGGTTTAAGTGAGACGGCGCGGGCGACGCAAGCTGATCTCAGCAAGCGTTTCAAACAAATGACAGAGCACTCGCTCGCAAATTCGACCCTGAGACGCGAGATTTCGGGCGTTACGTCGGCCTCGAGCGGCGCCTCGAAATCAACACCTTAACGGTTGCGTCTCAAGCGGCCTTACGCTTCTAATGAAGCCCTGTGCAGGCCGCCTCCATTGAGCTTCGAAATGTCAGCTTTTCGTTTGGCCGAGATCTCATTCTCGGCGGCGTTTCTCTTTGTGTGGCACCTGGTGAAACGGTCGTGCTGATTGGCCCAAGCGGGCAAGGTAAGTCGACACTTTTGAAACTCATGGCCGGACTTTTGGTGCCATCAATCGGTCAAGTTTATGTCGAGGGCCGTGCGCTCATCTCTCTGAGCGTCGAAGACCGCGAACAGCTCGCCAAAAAAATCGGTATGCTTTTTCAAAAAAACGCACTTTTCGATTCGTTGAGTTCCCTCGAAAATGTCGCTTTTCCGTTGCGCGAAGTTGGCGGCAAGACTCGTTCCGAGGCCGAGATCATGACGATTGCCGAAAAGTTTTTAGATTCTGTCGGCATCGCTCATGCGCGTGATCTTTTACCCGACGAAATTTCGGGCGGCATGCAGAAGCGTCTTGGCATCGCGCGTGCGCTGGCACTAGAGCCACAAATCGTTTTCTACGATGATCCAACCGCCGGCCTTGACCCCATCACTAGCCGCAAAATCGTCCAGCTCATCGCCGATCTCAAAAAATCTTCAAACGCGACCATCGTCGCCGTCACAAACGACATGCACCGCGCGTATCAACTCGCCAACCGCATCGTCATGGTCGTCGATCAAACGATCATCGACTGCGGAACGCCCGAACAAACCCAGCACCACCCCGATCCTCGGGTCGCGCAGTTCATTCGTGGGCGTCTTGAAGGGCCTTTAACGGTGCAGGCGTGATTAGTTTCAAGAACATCGTCAAAAGCTTTGGTTCGCGAACAATTCTCAATGGCATTTCTTTTGACGTCGAAGAGGGCGAAATTGTTTTTGTCCTAGGAACGTCTGGCACGGGTAAATCGGTCCTGTTAAAAAACATTGTCGGTCTTTTGCGACCGGATTCTGGCGAGATCTGGATTGACGGCGAAGAAGTTTCAAAGATCTCCGAAGACGACTACCTGCCGATTCGCCAAAAGTGCGGCATGGTCTTTCAGCACCCGGCTCTTTTCGATTCGTTGAGCGTCTTTGACAACGTCGCCTTCGGCGTTCGTCGACACGAGCAGCTCGAAGAAAGCGAGATCATCGAGCGAGTCCGAAAATGTTTAGGGCTTGTGAATCTTCAAGGCG
>JAYTHQ010000401.1:0-8379 GCA_043732445.1 Bdellovibrionales bacterium
CTGATCGTCGCCGACGCAGAAACCGGCGCGGTCCAAGCGAAGTTCGAAACCGGTCACGGCGTGGTGGCAACTCCGTCGGTTGTCGAGGCAACCGGCGAAGCGTACGTGACTTCGGTCGGCGCAAACGTTTATGCGTTTCGCATGGGCTTTCGGCGTCTTAGCGATCGCCTTCCATGGCAGGTCGAACAATGAGTCAATTTAAAATTTTCGGTCTCTTAAGTTTTGTCTTAACGTTTGCGGCGTGCGCGAATGGACCTTGCGTTCACATGCGCCAGCCTCAACTCGCAGAGCGGGCGGGTGCGCAGCCGTCGACGACCCCGCCGGCGACCGTGACGCCTTCAACTGAAGGAAGCGCGATGAAAGCCGCCGGAAACGATACGACAGTTTTAGTTGCGAAAGAAGATGGAAGTCTTCAATGCGGCAGTAAAGGGATCTCAACCGAAGAGATGGAAAAGCAGCTAAAAGGCATCAAAGTCTTATCACGCGACAAGCACGCCGATGGCAAAATGCATATTCAAGTTTGTGGTTCGCGCACCGGAATGGTGAACGTTTACGAAATTCCAGCATCGTCGTTGAGTGAAGCCGAATCGCGCGGCTTTAAGAAAATCTAAATGAAATACGTGATCTCCGGAACCAATCGGCCGGGCTCAAAGTCTTTGAAGGTCGCCAAGATCATTCAAAAACTTTATCTGGAATTCGGTGAGACGATTGAAGTGATCGATCTCCAGGACATGGGCCTCAACGATGTCATTGGACACTACGGCGACACCGCCCCCGACCCAATGAAAGCGGCGATCAAGAAAATCAACTCAAGCGACGGTCTCATTATCGTGTGTCCTGAGTACAATGGCTCCTACCCGGGAGCGCTGAAGTACTTCATCGATCACTGGAGTTATCCGAATTCTTTCGAATATCGGCCCGTTTGCTTTATCGGTTTAGGCTGGACGTTTGGTGGACTTCGCCCGATCGAACACCTTCAGGGTGTGTTCAGTTACCGCAATGCTTTCATGTATCCCGAGCGCGTCTTTATGGTGAACGCGCCAAAGATTGTGACTGACGATGACGTCACCGACCCAACAATCAAGGGACTCTTGAGGTCGCAGGCCAAAGGGTTCAGTGCATTTTGCAAAGCACTCGCTGTGGCAAAACTAACGGCGAACGAACGAGTCCAGCCGTAGGTCCGAACCTCATGTGACCAATGAGCCCTTGTCTGTTGCTATCGTCGCAACTTCTTCAAGCTTCTGACATTCACTTCGCTTCTGATCGCAACCTTTAAGTACTCGGTCTCGAAACACAAAGCCAAGACGCATTCGCGACAGCGCGCGCCCGTAGTCGACCAAGAAACAATCTCTAACAGCGAAACTGTTTCGGCGACGACCATGGCCCCGCCTTGGCGTGAGACTGGTCTATCGCCCTTTTCACAAAAGCCCGCGAGTCGCATGCCCACACAGATCGGAAGTGGCCAGCTGACGGGCGAAGATCGCAGCACGACCATCTTCAACGGTCCTGGGTTGTTTCAAGACCCGGCCACTCGTGAGCACATGTTAATGCATTAACGTGTTTCGTTTCAGGACTCTGGTCGAGGCAGCAGGGGCGGGGAGGAGTGGTGGGGCTGTGGCCTGCGCCGCTCCATTCTCGCCTTCTCCTTTACAAACCCAAGCGAAAGTCCGATTCAAGTACTGATGAATCGACGCAACTGGATCGGAATTAAATTAGTCCTGCTGTCAGTGGGTTTTCTTGCGCTGACGATCATCGCGGCCTTGTGCGTGAGAAACTGGAATGTCGACTCGTCGATGCGCGGACCCGCCAGTCTTGGCCCGCAAGCCATTTTCGAGCACCGCGGCGCTTTGAGCGCAAGTGAACTCGGAATGCTCGGCTCAACCGTCTTAACTCGCGGGCGCAAAGTCGTCTTTCACGACGATCTCTTTCGAAACGAATATGCGCATCGGCAGGGCTTTGTCGTTTCGCTCAATCTGTTTCCGGATACGACGTTATCGGTGAAGTTTCAGCCGCCGTCGGTTTACCAAGTCAACCAAGATATCTTCGTTGGCCAAGTTGAAGGCGACGACGACAGCGCCGTTCGCTTCCTGATTTTGAATCACGTTCTCGACGGAACAATCACGACACATGGGCGTGAATATCGCGTCATCGACGCCGGAAACGGCCTGCACGATATCACCGAAGCCTCGACTGCAAAGAACTAGTCGGCCAAGAGCTTGAGCCCCTAGGCCAAGATTGCTATATCTGACGTCATGCGAATCATGCACTTGTGTCCGCTCCCGAACTTTTCAGGCCTGGAGCAATATGCACTTTTAACGGCGATCCAACAAAAAAACCGAGGTCACGACGTCCAATTTATCGTGCAAAAAAAATCGCCGCTAGAAGTCGAGTGCGCCAAAGCGCAGATCAAAACGGTTGGGGTCGCTACCGATAGCGCGCTGCCATTTTTATCACTTGCGGGCCAGTACAAAAATATCTTGTTGAAGGCGGGTGACCTCGACGTTTTACATCTGCACAGCTCCCAAGATATCGACCGCGTAGGTCTAGCACTTGTCATGATGAAGTTCATGAACCCCTATTGGAAACGCCCCAAGATCGTTCAGCAAAATCATATTTGGATGAGTCATACCAAAAAAGATCCTTTGCATTGGCTGACCTACAAGGCCGTCGACGAAGTTTGGTGCTCAAGTCAGCCTGCGCGCGCAAGCCTCGAAAAGTATTTACCGATTTCGGCCTCTAAAATCTTTGTCGTAAATTACGGACGAGAGCTCGGTTTAAGACACGACTTCCTCTCGCGAGACTGTGCACGCGCAAGCCTTGGCCTCGCGCTCGACGAAGTGGTCATCGGCGTGATCGCTCGCATTGACCCAGCCAAAGGTATTTGGGAGCTCGTTCAAGCGACGGCTAACTGCTTAAAGGCCGGTCGTGATTTTACTTTGGTTGTTATTGGTGGCCCGACCCCAGATCACCCGGGTGCCGCGAACTTAGAGGCAAAGCTTCAGCACTTTCTTTCGAGTCTCCCTGAAGCCGTTCGGGCACGGATTCGCTTAGTTGGCGGCATCGCCAACGCCGGGACACTTTTAAAAGCGTTCGATGTCTATGCCCAAGCCAGCTATAAAGAAACGTTCTCGCTTGCGCTTCTCGATGCACAGCTTGCCGGATTGCCAGTGATCGGAACATCGAGTGGGGGAACACCCGAAGTCGTTGTTGAAGGTGTTACCGGCTGGCTCGCGGAGCCCGAGTCCACGGATTCGCTCACCCAGACCTTCCTACGGGCCTTCGATCAAAGAGATAAATGGAGTTCATTTGGAGCCGCAGCGAGCGCCAGGGTCGAAAAAGACTTCGCTTTGGACCGCGTAACCGATTCGATCCTTCGGCGCTACGAAACATCTTTTGCGGATTGAAAAACAGATAACTTTTTTTCGTTAAAAGTCTGCGAGAGAGAAGTTAAATGGAATAGGTTTGGCTTTTTAGGTGGGCTTTGATGGGTTGTTTTAGTTCATGTGAGGGCTGTTAGCCGCGGCAATAAATCACTGATAAGTAATATTATGTTCTACAGTTGGATGTCTATTTCGGGCTTCTTGGAGATCAGCTCCGGTGCCGTGAGATCTCTGACCACCGTCATTAGCGCTTTGGAATCGATTGGCTTCGTTAAAAACCCGTTGAAGCCTAAGCTTTCGCAGCGCTCGCGGACCTCTTCGACGGCATGCGCGGTCAACGCCACGATCGGCGTTAGGATCTGCTTTTCGCGAATCTGTCGTGTTGCCTCGAAACCATCTAAATCTGGCATCTGCAGGTCCATCAAAATCAGGTCAAAATGTTCGCTAACTGCTCGTTCGACAGCGACGAGACCATTTTTTGCAAAATCGACGCGCGCCCCGGTTCGGGCCAATATTCTCTCAAGTAATTTTTGATTATCAGGCGCATCGTCGACAACCAAAATTCGAACGCCGTCGAGGTCGCGAATGTTTTGTTCCCGAAACGTGCCAAGTTCGTTTCTCCAGTGATCAGCGTCTGCGACCGACGCTTCTTGAAGCGGAATGCATAAAACAAACCGGCTTCCTGGAAGCTCTTTTGAATCATCAAATTTCAGGCTGCCGCCCAGGGCTTCGGTGAGTTTTTTTGACAGATGAAGACCAAGACCAGTGCCGCCGTGTTTGCGGCTCATGGTTTCGTCGCCCTGAATGAAGGGCTGGAAGAGGGCAGACGCGTGCTCTTTTTCGATGCCGGGACCCGAGTCATCTACAGAGATTTGAATCGTGAGACCTACCCGCTTGATCTCGATCGTCACCCCGCCTTTTTCGGTGAACTTCAGGGCGTTCGAAAGCAGGTTGTTGATCACTTGTCGAAGTCGCAAGGGGTCCGAAATCAATGAAGACGGCACGTCATCGCCAATTTTTAAATCGATTGTCAGATCTTTTTTTCTTGCGCGCTCCGAGAATAACGTCACGATATCACGCAGAAGAGTTCGTGGGCAAAACGCGATTTTTTCTAAGACCAACAGACCAGCTTCAACTTTGGAGAGATCTAAAACGTCGTCGACGATCCGAGACAGTGAGCGACTGTTGCGAGCGATAATTCCAAGGTATTCGTTTCGTTCAGATTGCGGCAGAGCGCCGTCGCCTAAAAGCTCTGTGAACCCTAAGATCGCGCCTAGCGGAGTCCGTATTTCGTGCGACATATTCGCCAAAAAACTACTCTTCATGCGGTTGGCTTGTTGAGCTCGGTCGCGCTCGATCCAAAGTTCGTCATTTAAGCGTCGATGACCGTCGATGTCTGTGCACGAACCAAACCATCTCGTCGTTTTGCCGGTGCGGTCCAGCAGCGGTGAAGCCCGAACGATCACCCAACGATAAGTTCCGGTGGCTGTCTTCATTCGATATTCGATCTCAAACGCCCGCGCGCCCGTCACCGCCGCTTTCCACTTGTCACGAACCAGAGGCAGATCATTCGGGTGGAGGGCTTCGCGGATTTGCTCGCGCGAAATGCCGTCGGTAAAACGTTGTCCCGTGAACTCGAACCACTTTTTGTTCACATAGTTTACATGGCCGAATTCGTCGGCTGTAAAAACAATCTGAGGAATGGTTTCGGCCAAGGTTCTGAATCTCTCTTCGCTTTCTAAGATTCGATGCTCAAAAGATTTCGTCTCGGTCACGTCAATGAGTGTGCCGACAACTCGAAGCTCGCCGCTCGGTCGAGACCGAAAGGCACGCCCGGTGGCGCAAACGACGCGGCTACCCTTTGTCGTTTGCAGGCGAAACTCTGTGGTCTGTGATTCGCCTTCATGTTCAACGGCATTTGAGAGCGCTAAAGTTAATTTACGAACGTCGTCAGTTAAAACGCGGGCAAGCAGTTCATCGACGAGAATCTCGGGGCCTGAAGAAATGCCGAGCATATCTCGGCAGCGCACATCAAGATTCAATTTTCTGTCGGCAGGACCTAAATCCCACAGTCCAATAGAAGCTGCTCCAAGTGCTAGATCGGCTTTATGTCGATACTCTTCGGCCTCTTCGCGAGCGTCGAATAAATCGCTCAGATCAGAAACGAGACTGACGCCTACAAATTCAGGATCATTCGCAAATCGAGTCGACGTGACCGAAACGGGAATCGTTTTACCGCTGGCTCGTGAGATGACTTCTTTTAGAAATGAAACCGAGTGATTGCTTTCTAGAAGGCGCTTGAGCATGACTTCGTCTTGTTCGAGCCATTCTTCGGGCGTGAAGTCTTTGCTTGATAACTGTTCGACTGAATCAGCTGGAACGCCGATCATTGCGAGAAACGCTTCGTTGGGGCATTTGATTTGCCCGCCGTGATTGAAGTAATGAACGCCGATGGCATCTGACTTTTCAATCGCGGCAAGACGGTTGGCCATTTTTCGCGTGGTTGATTCTAAATGTTTTCGTTCGGTGATATCCATGCTGACGATGACGACCGCGTTCGGGCGATTGGCGGCGTCTCGAACTAAAAACGTCTCGACGGAGAACCACTTCTCGACGCCGGCATCGGTGATAAAGCGCGAATCGGTTCGGTACGTATCACGCTCGCCGCGCGCAAATTCACGGTGGACATTTTTGAAGCGCTCAATCGTCGGCACATTTTCGCCGCTTAAGTCAGAGATATTAAGGTCTGTGTAATCTGAAACTTTACGGTGATGAAGCCTCGCGTGCCCTTCGTTTACGAAACGGAATTGTCCATCGAGATCGATGACTGCTATGCCAAGCGACGCGTGCCGAATAATTTTTAGAATTTCAAGGTTCGCAAATTCGTTCAAGTGGCGTCTGCTCCGTCAGGGAGACAGAGTCTTAGCATAAGCGATTCTAAACTCATGCATCAAATTTGAAATTTTTAGAACTCTAAAAGCTTGCTGACGTTATAAGCAAACTTAATTTATGTGTCTGACGAATTGACTCAATTGTTAGGGTCAATTGTTAGACGACGATTACGTCGCGTCGAAAAAACCGTGCAAGGGCTCTAGCGCCTTCGTCATTTGAACCTGAATTTTTCAGGAGCGAAATGGGACTAAACGGCTCTAATGTAGGTTCAGAGACGTTAAGAAAAACCCGGCCGACCTCGAGTTTCATCGCGACGCGCTTGGCTTTCTCGAGGTCAGGCTCGAAAATATACGCGAGCCGCCCATAGGGCGAAACGTTGGTATGCTTGAGCGCGTCGTGCTGATATTTGAAACTAGTTGCGAGTACGAGCGGCCCGAGGATCTCATCTTGCTGTAGAGTTGAGCAGTTAGTGAGATCCGCAAATAAAATTGGCTGGACAAAATGGCCCGGCAAAACTTGATCGCCGTCAGCTGTTGTAACCATTTTGCCGTTCTCTTTTTTGGCGAGCGCCACCGCTTCTCTGAAAATTCTGGCAGATTTTGCGGTGGGTAGAGGGCCAAGCTGTGTCGAGGCGTCAAACGGCGAGCCGACCTTAACGGCGTCGAATTCTTTTTTCAGAAGAGTCAGTGCGTCCTTAAAAATTGATTCCTGAATAAAAAGTCGCGCGCCGTGCAGGCTTCGCGATGGCTGAAGACCTAAGCACAGTGTGGTGACTTGCGGAATGACCCTTTGGAGATCCGCATCCGCGAAAACTAAAACCGGATTTTTTGCACCCAAACTCAAATGAAGTCGTTTTAAATTCTCGGAGCCCAGCAAACTGATGCGTCGACCGGTTTCGGTAGAACCCAAAAACGCGACTGTTGAAATGCCGGGGTGCTGGATAATCGCTTCTCCGAGCGTCTCTCCCCGCCCCTGCAAACAGGCGAAAGCGCCAGAGGGAAGAGTTGTTTGCGAGATGATTTGCGAGATGAGTACACCACATTCGGCGGTGTGCTGAGAGACCTTTACGATCACAGCATTGCCGCCCGCCAGTGCGGGAGCTAAGCGCGACGAAAGACAAACAAGCGGATCGCTTGCGGGCGTGATGATGCCGACTAGGCCAATCGGAGCGCGCACGTGGAGAGGCGTCGGGTCGGTCGGCGTCGGTGGGCGAACGCAGTTTAACAATTCGGCGTGAGTGCGAAAAAAATTTGCCGCCTGCGGAATAGAAAATTTCAGTGTCTGGGAAATCGGTGTTCCGATATCGCGGGCGATCGCGTTTGCAAACGCGTTTGCGTTCGCTTCAATCAAGGTGGCTATCGACTCTAGCACCAGCTTTCGTTCGGCCAGCGTGCTCTTGGACCAAGTGGCAAACGCTTTATTGCCCGCTTGAATCGCGAAAACCACGTCCATCAGGTCTGAATCGGCCAGTACACCTATCGTCTCGCCGGTTGAAGGATCGATTTTAGGAAGGGTCCGCGCGGTCGCTGAAGCCTTAAAATCTCCTCCAATAAAATTGAGAAACGTCTTGCTTGCGGTCATAGTAACTCCCGTCTCTGTTCTAGCATACCGCTGCGCCCATTGCCGAGCCTTCATCGTAGCGATTAAGCTTCTTAGCGATGCGTAGCTTTAAAATCCCGCTTTTCATTACATTGATTGTCTCCCTTGGTTTTGGGATCGGACTTGGTATTAAGCTCAAGCGCGACCGCGCTGCGCAGCTGGGCGTCGTCACCGGATCGCGAAAATTAAAAGTTCTCTCTCTTACAGGCGCACTGCCGTCTGAGATCCTGCGGCATTTTGCTTCGGCTGAAAATATTCAAGTCGAGCTCGCTGAAGAAGAAACGCCGGATGCCGTTTTCAAGCGCCTCGAAGCCAGCGTCGACTTTGACGTCGTGACGGTACTGACGACGCAAGTTTCAAAAGCGTTTCAGGCACTGAAGCTTCAGCCGATAAAAACCTCGAATTTGGCCGGGTTCAGTTCTGCTTCGCGCGATTTCGTCGATGTCCCGGGTCATGCCGCCGACGTTGTACCTTTTCTTTGGGGCATTTTAAATCTCGAGAAAGTAGA
>JAYTHQ010000402.1:0-8355 GCA_043732445.1 Bdellovibrionales bacterium
ATCGACACGAGTTTGCCGTAGCCCGGATCGTAGCCCGCAAAACTTACGACTCCGTCAGCGGGTGCGAAGATCGGTGTGCCCGGTGCGGCCGCAATATCGAGACCGTTGTGCATGGTTGGGCGATTCGTGAACGGCGAGATGCGGTAGCCGAATTTCGAAGTGAACCAACCAGCCACAGGTTTGATCGACGGCGTTGCCGCGAGCAAACTTTGACGCTCAGATAATGTTTCCCAGAGTTCGAGGATACCGGTTTCACGGACGCCTGTTTCTTGAACCGCCTTATCAAGTCGAATCGCGAGTGATGCGTAGTCGCGCTGACCTTCGACTGCTAACTCGCCCTGGAGTTCATCAGTCGGCGGCTTTTGAAAAAAAACGGAATCATCCTGAAGAGCTGGCACCGCTCCGCCCGCAGATGCAGGCATGCGCGCGCTATCTAAAGTCTCAGAATCAACAGATTGCCCACTGCGAGGAAGCGGCCCAATTGCAAGTTTCAAACTGCGATCTTCGGAATCGACGCTCGTTATGAGCCGAAGTTTGGTCATGAAGCCCTTCACGCGCTCGAGACCATTTTCGAGAGAGTTGAGCTTGCCTTCAACAACTTGAAATTGCTGTTTCAATTGATCGTTCTCGACGTGCAATCTTTTGTTCTCAATCGACTGGGAAAGCAGGCCGACATAATCGACCACGCATGCTGCCGAGATCACGCCCGTCACGATGAAAAGAGAGACTCCTGCTTTGAGCCAAGCCGCCGAAACAACAAACTTACGTGTCGTTCCTTTGCGGTTGCTCACCATCAGAAAGGTAATGGTCTTTTTGTCCAAATCGTCTCCTAAGTTCTCAGCGAAAAGAGCCTGAGAGGCTTTGCAAAAGCGTCTCAAAATCTATCGGTTACTTTGCCTAAGAAATGAACCTCGACTGTAGGCGCGCCTGCCCAGATGCGTCAAACGGTTCTCAAGCCCCTTGCGGCTTTGCGTAAATGACCAACGTCGTAACGTTGTCATCCCCACCATTCGCTTTTGCTTCATTGATGCATTTGGAGACAACATCTTTCGGCGGGAGACTGCTGCAGATTTGTGCAATTTGGCCGTCATCGATCATTCCGCTCAACCCGTCCGAACAAATCAGAATCATATCGCCAGGTTGGAGAGTGCGCTCGACGATGTCGACTTGGACTTCTCTTTCGAATCCGACGCTCCGGGTAATAACGTTTTTCGCGGCAAATCGCTCAACGTCACTTTCTTTCAGAAGGCCAGCCCGAAGCTGTTCATTCACTAAAGAATGGTCCTCGGTGATCTGCCAGAGCTGACCTTGGGAGAAGAGGTACGCACGAGAGTCGCCGACATTTCCGATGTAGACCGTATCGCCAACCAGAAAGGCCGCGACTAAAGTTGTGCCCATCCCCTGAAGCTCGGAGCCCGGTGCTTGGCTTTTATCGTAAATCGCGGCGCAAGCCGACTCGTACGCTTTCGCGAGAACCGCACGAGCGTTCGGACGTCGGGCGCCATTTTCACGAAGCGTCTGTTGAACCACGTCGCGCACGGTTTCAACCGCCAGCTTTGATGCGACTTCGCCGCCCAGATGCCCGCCCATGCCGTCGGCCACAAGGTAAAGGCCCAAGCTCTCGTCGATCAGGAACGAATCCTGATTATTGTTTCTACGCAGACCAACGTCTGTCTCGCACCACACCTGAACTGTCATCTTCTCAGGATTGTATGTCCTAGTCCTTTTCCGGTCCATCGTTTCGCACATGCGTGCTCAAAACTCGACGTAAATAGACCGATCAAAAAGGATGAAGTCTGAGCCGCGGCGCAAATTTGAAAAGACAGTCAGCTTCTCGCTGGTGTTGTCGCTTGCGCTCCATGCCGTGATTGCGTTGTTTCTCGCTTACGAGAATTCCGACACGCTCAAAGTTCTCACCCAACAGAAAAAGCCAGTTGAGGTCGAGCTCGTCGACGCACAAAAATTCTTAGATTCAGTTAAAAGAATGAAAAAGATGTCGCCAGAGTTGGAAGGTCAAATTGTTCAGCAAGACAAGCAACTCAATGATGAAGTGCCTGACAAAACTCGTTTTTTAAGTGCGCACAATCAAAAGGTCGTTCAGCAGACGCAAGCGATGTTGAACGGTAAATTCAAGAACAGCGATCAAACCGGCGGCGAAGTGAAGGCGCAAAAACTGCCTGGTAAAAATCAAGACGTGGCCGACGGCGAAAACAAGCCAAGCGAGAAAAAACAGAAATCACAAAAAGCTGAAGCCGAAAGCAAAGAGTTTTTGACGGCCGACGATGGAATTGAAATCAACGGTAAAAAATCAAAGATGAAAGACTTCATGCCGAGCTTTCGCCCGACGGCTCCGCAAGTCAACGCTCGCGATCTGGCAACTGGCGGCGGCGAGGGCGCGAGCGCAACCGACGATCACTTAAAAGATGTAAAGACCGGCATGCAGACGATGTTGAGCACACGCGAATTTTTATACTACACGTATTATAATCGCATCCGTTCTAAACTGACTCAGTATTGGCAGCCAAAAATTCGCGAAAAAATGGAACGGATCATGAAGCAAGGTCGCACGATCGCTTCAACTGGCGACAAAGTGACGCGAATCGTGATTGTGCTCGATCAACAAGGGACTTTGCGCAAAGTTCAAGTGCTGGGTGCCAGCGGCGTCACTGATCTCGACGATGCGGCGGTTGAAGCCTTCCGTGCGGCAGCTCCATTTCCGAATCCGCCCAAAGGCATGGTCGACTCTGATGGGACGATCAAAATTCGCTGGGACTTTGTCTTAGAAGCGTAATCAAAAAAAAGCGACACTTATGCTAGCCCACAACGTGATCATCATAACATCGGGCCTCGCTGGAAAAATTCCAACCGACGCGCTTGATCGTGCGTTGAATGAACTTGCTCGCATGAAGAAAACGCCGATTCTTGTGCTGGGTAGCGACGGCGATGAGATCTTACGTACCTGCGAAGAAATCGAAAAAGCCGAGATCGTGTTTGATCCCAACATGAGCGGCGATTTTTCGCCCGTCAAAGCTGGCCTTCACGCCACTGCTGAGCCAGTTTTTGTCTGGAGTGTCGATCGACGTTTTCCTGAACCGGGAGTTTGGCGAAGGCTTGAAGAGGCGTTGCGCCAAGACGAAGTGACAGATCACAGTGTCGACGTCATGCGAGTCGAGAGTGACACATCAGGACTTTCTTTAACGACGGTACATGGAACAAAACGCTTAAAAGACCGTGCGGCGGCCTCCGGTTGGCCCGACGCCCCGGACCTTAAGATCCATCAACTCGGCTTTACCTCACAAACACCCACGTGATAGACCGTAACCTCTAGAATTTGCGAAGAGATTCGCCAGGCCACCTGAAGGAAAACAGCTCGTGAAAAAGCTTAAAGCGCGCAAAGAAATTTTGGATCGGATCTGCGGTCGCGTTCACTACATGACGACCCAAATGATTTACCTCGCCAATCACCGCGAAGACAAAGAAAAGGGCGATCCAAAAGTGGGCGGCCACCCGGCAGCTTGTGCAAGTTCTCTGCACATTACCGGCGCACTCCACCTCATTGCAAAATCGGGATTCGATTTTATCGCCAACAAACCTCACGCGGCACCCGTCGACCATGCCTATAATTACGTGCTCGATTTGCTTTTCAAAAACGCGAACATTTCGGGCGGCTCAACCGACCCAGGCGCGCTAGAAAAGCTCACGCTC
Organism: Bdellovibrionales bacterium; assembly: GCA_043732445.1. Lineage (GTDB taxonomy): Bacteria > Bdellovibrionota > Bdellovibrionia > Bdellovibrionales > JAMPXM01 > CAJYOV01. Next base: position 3,706 of record JAYTHQ010000402.1, read on the forward strand.
GACGAAGCCAACATCGCCATGCACGGACTTCGCCACTTCCCGCAAAATGGCGAAGCGGTTTTTCAATCGTATCACTCGGCCTATGATCCCGATCACCACGGCTTTTTACCGTCTGGAACCGTCGGGATTCCGCCCGTCAACGTTGGCTACCTCGCGCACGCTTACACATTTTTAAAAGATCACGGTTACGAAGTCCCTGAGGCACATTTCTGGGCCATCATGGGCGATTCTGAATTCCGCGAAGGCTCGTTGTACGAAGCGGTTCCAGATTTCGCCGAGCGCGAAATCGGCAACCTCACGTGGATTGTCGACTACAACCGCCAGTCTCTCGATGGTCACCGCATCACGAATAAAGAAATCGTGGGCGGAACAGACGATCAACGGATCGAACGCACCATGGCCGCAAACGGCTGGGAAGTGATCAACCTTCGCCATGGCCAACTCCGGTTAGATCTGTTCAAGAAAACTGACGGCGAGTTCTTTAAAAAATTTCTTGAGAACGATCTTCAAGATTACGAACTTCAAGCGCTGTTGCTAGTCAAAGACATGCCGGCTTTGAAGAGGGGCCTTGAAAAAGCTCAGCCAAAACTGAAAACTTTTTTAGCCAGCGTTTCTGATGACGAACTTTTCTGGGGCTTCCGGGATTTCGGTGGCCACGACATCCTGATGCTTGCCGATGCGATGGAAAAATCAAAGCAGTCAAAGCGAAAGCCGACTTTGATCATCGCGCACACTTTGAAAGGCTGGGGCCTTCGCAGCGCCGCTGCTCCGGGCAACCATTCTGCACTTCCGAGCGAAGACGAGGTCGAAGAGCTTCGCCAAAAGCAGGGCTTAAAGGGCGACACGCTTTTTGCACGACTCGATCCGAAAACTGAAGAAGGTAAATACTGCCTCGAACGCAGCGCTGATTTGCTCTCGGACATGAAAGCTCATTACGCAAACCGCGATAAAAACAAAAAGCTCTTCACCAAGAAACTCAACGAAGGTGGCGAGATTCCGGTTTCGATGGGCATCAATTTAAAAATGGCGTCGTACCCGCACACGCAGTGGATGCTCGGTCAGCTAACGGCCAAACTCACGCGGATCGCGAACCAATCGCTTGACGGAAAAGACGGCGCAAAAACATTGCCCGCCGAAGAGAAAGTCTGGCGGACGCCGGCCGAACTTTTGGTCACGATGGCGCCTGACGTCGGCACATCGACAAATTTAAACCCGGCAATGGACGGTAAAATCTTTGGGGCTCCGATCGTGACTGATTGGGAAACTGACTTGGGTGTGAAAGATAAAAAAACACCTGATTTAGTCATGGCCGAAGGCGTTTCGAATCGCTTTTTACGCTTCGAGATCGCCGAAGGTAACGTTATGTCGTGCGTTGGTTCGTACGGCAAAATGCGCGACTTCACGGGTGTGCCAGTTTTGCCTTTGATGACCGTGTATGACTTTTTCGTTAAGCGTGCGCACGATCAGTTCTTCTATAACTTGTACTGGAAGTCGGCTTTCATTCTTGTGGGCACGCCGGCGGGCGTGACGCTTTCGCCAGAAGGTGCGCAGCACGGCTGGAAGTCTGACTTTCAAATTCCAAACCAGATTACCTGGGAGCCGTTCTTCTGCCAGGAGCTCGACTGGATCATGTGTGAGTCGATTCGTCGCCACATGCTCGCCGACGATGAGGGCCGCACGGGTGTTTTCATTCGCGGCGTGACTCGCGGAGTTGAACAGAAATTATTTGCGCAGAATTTAAAACGTCAGCTTCGATTCAAAACTGATTCGGCAGCGCGCGTTCACGCGAGCGGCTTTGCGATCGAAGGTGCGGTTGACGAATCAACAGTCGAGTCCGTCGCCGAAGAGGTGATAATGGAAGCCATTCGCCAAGATGTCTTGGCCGGCGCCTATTACTTAACCGACTACCGCGGTTACGCTGGCTACGAGCCTGGTGATAACGTTGTGAATATCTTTGCTCTAGGCTCGATGGGGACGGAAGCTCTCCAGGCGTCAGACGAACTTTTGAAACGCGGCATTTACGCGAACGTCATTATGGTTTCGTCGACGGATCTTTTGTGCGGCATTCAAGCGCACAACGATGACTACGCCTTGTTGCGCGAACGTCTTGGTTTAAATGGTGGATTAGTGTTGCAACCCATCGCGAATGGGCAAGCGACCGCTGGCGAAATCATGACCCTATCGGGTCGGCGCGTGCCGTGCGTGAGCGTTCACGACGGCGAATCGGGCTTACTCGACAATATCGGATCGATCATCGGCGTGCGCCACGAAGCCCTTGCGGTCCGTAAGCACTCTCGCTGTGGGCGGCCGCGCGACGTTTACGCCTACCACCACATTGATGCGGCGTCGGTCGTCGAAGCGTGCGGCAAAGTGCTCTCAGAAACGGCGCTCGAGTCAGTTCGCGTGAGTTCAAAAGTCATCGCGCAGGTGGCTGGCGAACAAACGGTCACCGGAACCTTCCAAAACTGGCGTGATCTGTGGCCACCCCAGGATCCGAACGAACACCACTAAAGAGTTCGCAAATGACTGATCTTCCATTTGAGGCACAAATTCTTCCGGCAGCGACCAAGCGGTTCCGGGAAACGGTTGTGTTTGTGCATCACTTTGGCGGGAGTCAGCGGACGGTTTTAAGGCACATCAAACTTGTGAACACGTTGGGCTTCGATGCGGTTCGATTTAACTTAAGGTTTAACGAATTGAAACTTGGTCAAGCTTTGCCGATCTCGAGCAATCTGCGTTTCGGCGCAAGCTACGTATGGGCCGATCAGGTAGAGGCGATTTTAAATGCGCTGCCCGGCCGCAAAATTATTTTCTCTTTTTCGATGCCCTCACTTGGTGCCTTGGGTGCGATTTCGCATCGAAAAGCGAGCGACATTGCCGGCTGGGTCTGTGACGGCGGACCGTTTCTTCAGCTGCTTCGCTGTACATGGAATTTGCTGACGTACGAGTACAACATCGACAATCCCTTCAAGCGTGCTCTGTATTCGACGCTGGCTTATTTTTTATTTGGCGGCGTTGAAATCGCTGTTCCCGGTTGGTTGCGCAACTTGCCGGCCAAGTTTCCGGTACTTTCAATTCGCGGCGAAAAAGACCCTCTGGTGCCGATTTCGGCGATCGAAGATGTTTTTGCATTCGGCGAGCATTTAGATTTGCAACGTCTCTCACTGCCTGAAGGCCACCATCTCGATGGACTCAAGAAATTCCCTGACATTTATGAACCGACCGTTCGCGCGTTTCTCACGCGAATCGGAACGGCGATTTAATCGCAGATGTGAGCGTACTTTGAATAATTAGCCGTATCGTTACCGTGCTTTTCGAATACGGCCATGAGCTCGAGGGTCCCATTGTGAACACAACCGATGAGCCGCTGCTTCACACCTTGCGCCAAAACTTTGACCTCTACGAAATTTTTCGTCACGGAATTGTAGCGTACGATTCCAGACGATCCTTTTGGCGCGGTGAAGCCACGTTGGATTGCCCGTAAAAATTTGAGACTGCGCTCTTGCGGCTGCTCTTTTAAAAATTTGACGACCTCGGGCCTCAGAGTGACTTTCGATATTCCAGGCGATGCTAAATCTTCGATACTGACGCCGGGCTGCAGTCGAGAGACCAGAGCGGGGTCATTCAATCGCTCAGTAGCGCCGGCCAACGAATCAAGAGACGCGGTCTGAGATGATGTTGCCCCACTCTCGCCCGTCCGAGAAGCCGCGCGTGTTCGAATTTCGCGAATGCCGTCGATGGCTTGGCGAGCTGATTTTCCGTTGCCGAGTTCTTCCATCGCCCGATCGATTTCCTGGGTCAGCAAAACTCGGTCTTCAGCTCTCAGTGAGCGCGACGTTTGAAAATCTTGTGACCAGCGTTCAAGCTCCGAGAGTTCGTCAAGTTCAGCGTCGAGATCACGTCGCTCGACCGCAGAGCCTGGCCGGGCTGTCTCTGGAAAGCTGCCCAAGATTTTTTTATCTAAAAGCGTTTTGCATTCGTTTTTGCTTAAGACCTTCATGCAGGCCCGCGTTTTTCTGAAACGACATGGGTAACTAAACACGCCTGATTTTTCGGCTTCGCCGCAAATCTCGTGCGCTTTGCGAACGGCTTCGACTTCTTTGTCATTTAAACTTCGACCGAGTGTCTTTTCCGCTTGGGCTTCAACCGACGCCGGATTGCGAGCCGAGGCGCGCGGCTGGGAAAGAATAGACTTCGGAGCAAACTTATAGGGATCCGCTGCAGTCGGGCGCCAGTTCGGAAACACGGCGGTTGGTCTTGTAAAGTTTAAAGATGGTGGCGTAACTGAAGGCGTCTCAGTCGATGCTCGAGGGGTAAAGACCGATTGCGGTTCAACTGGAGCTTGCAAACTGAGAATTTGAGTCGCAGCGGACGTACCCACCTCAGACGAAGCGCTGTCCGCTGCGCGAAGATCTGAAAGCGGAACTGATTTGACAACATTTTTGCCATCTTCGGTCCACATCACCGTCGCTGCGCGGTCGCTCTTTGCAACAATCGTCGCGTCGGTCAGCCGGCCAGCCGCCGTCGGAACCTGAACACGGTCTTGAACTGCAAATGAACGGCGCAGATTTTCAGGCTTCACGCCTCTCGTTATCGTCTTACCGTTTTTCGTCCACTGCACTCGCACGGTTCCGTCGGCCGTTTTTCGAA
>JAYTHQ010000403.1:0-2457 GCA_043732445.1 Bdellovibrionales bacterium
AAGATCGAGATCGCGAGGCCTGGAAAAAGTCCGACGTAAAATAATCCGACCATCGCGGCGGATTGATATTTAAATGCCATTCCGAGATCTGGAGAGCGCCTGACGTTAACGAGGCCCATTGCCATAAAAACAATGGCCGCAAGGGTGGCGATGTTACCGGCAAGATCAACGCGGACGACGGTAAACGCATAAACCAAAACAGCGAGCGCCATGAACGAAGCTTGAAGATGAATAGGGGCATTGCCTTTTTGTAAAGTCAGTCGGGAGTATTCAAAAATACAACCAAAAACGGCGACCGAGCAGATTGCATAAAGGCCTATCGTCTGAAAGAAAAATGCCACGCCAATAAAGAGCGCAGCCGCAATCAGGGCGGAAATAATCCGCGTGATCATCGCAGATTTGCCGGGCAATCTGGAACCGGCATTACTTTTGTTTTCACCTGAGATGTCGTTCGCCCAAAGCGACGCTCGCGACTAGCGTAATGTCTAAACGCAGACAGAAGTTCGTCTTTATCGAATTCTGGCCAGAGCGTTTGCGTGACATAAAGCTCGCTGTAGGCCGCTTGCCAGAGCATAAAATTAGACAAACGGAATTCGCCGCTCGTTCGAATGATTAAATCAGGATCGCGCATGTGGGCGGTTTGAAGTTTCGCCGCCAGCGTTTTTTCATTGATGTCGTCGGGATTGAGGCGACCTTCGGCCACCTCGATCGCCAGTGCACGAGCGGCCTCGGCGATTTCTTGGCGTCCGCCGTAACTTAAAGCGAACGTCAGACTCATGCCGGTGCAAGCACTGGTCGTGACGATTGTTTTTTCAACTTCGGCGAGGATGGCGGGCGGCAGCTTTGAAACATCACCGATCACCGAGAAACGAATATTGTTTTTGACGAGCGTCGCGCGCTCTTTTCGCATGTGACGGCCCAGAAGCATCATCAGAAACGAAACTTCGGCTTTTGGGCGAAGCCAGTTCTCGGTGCTAAAAGCATAAAGCGTGAGCTGCTCTAGGCCCATATCGGCGCAGGTTTCGATTGTCTGCTTTGCGATTTGCGCACCACGAAGATGACCGAAAGCGCGGTCGCGACCGCGCATCTCGGCCCATCGGCCATTACCGTCCATGATGATCGCAACATGAGAGGGCAGGCTCGAGCGTTCCATCAGATGGTCATGATCTCTTTTTCTTTGTCGGTTGAAAGCTTGTCGGCCTTTTCGATATATGAGTCGGTGAGCTTTTGAATTTCATCTTGAGCGCGCTTGTTTTCGTCTTCGCTGATTTTTTTGTCTTTCAACGATCCTTTCAGCGCCTCGTTCGCATCACGACGACCCATACGAATCGCGACCTTCGCGTCTTCGACGAGTTTGTGACAGCTTTTTACGAGTTCTTTGCGGCGCTGTTCAGTCAGGTCTGGAAGTTTTAATCGAATGACTTTGCCGTCATTAATCGGCGCCATGCCAACGTCAGACTTTTGAAGGGCGACTTCAATTTCCTTCAACATCTGGTTTTCCCAGGGCGCAATCATAAATGTTTTCGCGTCAGGGGTCGAAACCGCGCTGACCTGATTCAAGGGCGTGGGAGTGCCGTAGTAATTCACACGAACGTTATCAAGCATCGAGATCTGGGCGCGTCCGGTGCGAACTTTTTTAAGTGAATCGGAGAGTGCGGCGAGCGCTTTATCCATTGAAGTTTTAGCAGTCGTTTTTGTAGCATCAGTACTCATTGTTCAAAATCCTTACTTCTAGCGTTTCAGTTTCTGGCTGTCTCTAGCGAATGAGAGTCCCGATCTTCTCGCCTTTCACGGCGCGTAAGATATTAGCGGGTTTATCGAGATTAAAAGTTAAAATCGGGAGCGCGTTATCCATACACAAGCTGATGGCCGTGGAATCCATCACGTTGAGCTGCCGATTTAGGACATCGATGTATGTCAGCTCATCGAACATGACGGCATCAGTAAATTTTTTCGGATCTTTATCATAAACGCCTTCTACCTTTGTCGCCTTCATCACGACTTCGGCGCCAATTTCCATTGCCCGAAGGGCTGCGGCCGTGTCGGTCGTGAAATAGGGGTTGCCGGTGCCGGCAGCGAAGATCACAACTCGTTTTTTCTCGAGATGACGAATGGCCTTGCGGCGAATGTACGGTTCTGCGATTTCGGCCATTTCGATGGCGCTCTGAACTCGCGTGTCGACGTCGATTTTTTCGAGCGCATCTTGAAGTGCGAGCGCGTTGATGCAGGTCGCGAGCATGCCCATGTAATCTGAGCTTGCACGGTCCATTCCTTGGGCGCTGGCCGCGATACCACGGAAGATATTGCCGCCACCGATAACGATACCGATTTCAACACCAGTTTGATGAGCGGCATTCACGCCTTGCGCGATGCTTTGAATAGTAGTCGTGTTGATACCGAAACCCTGATCGCCGGCAAGCGCTTCTCCACTGAGTTTTAGGAGGATTCTTTTAAACG
>JAYTHQ010000404.1:0-2452 GCA_043732445.1 Bdellovibrionales bacterium
GCCGGGTGCTGACCCCGAGGTGCGGTACTGATGCGCGCACGCTTGGCCGTCCTCATCTCAGGTCGCGGCTCCAACCTCGCAAGTCTGCTCGAGCACGCCGATGAAATTGATGTTCAGTTGATTGTCAGCTCAAACGACAGCGCTGACGGCCTCTTGAAAGCCCGTCGCGCGGGGGTGGCGACTTTCATTTTGGCAAAAAAAATTGATTGGGATCAGCTCGATCTCGAGCTGGCTCGACACCGCATCACCCACATCTGCCTAGCGGGCTTCATGAAGATCGTTCCACGGAACTTCGTCGCCAACTGGCGGGGTCGCATGATCAATCTTCATCCCTCACTTTTGCCTAAATATCCTGGACTCGAAAGCCTCTCGGCTGCTCATGAGGCGGGCGATGACATCGGCGTGACTGTTCACGAAGTTGACGAAGGCGTCGATACCGGAAAAATCATTTTGCAGAGACGCTGCTTGATGAGCGCGGAAACGAAAGGGTACTCTTTGGCTCACGCAGAATTCGTCGCCCACGTGACCGAGCAACGCCTTTTGACCCGGGTCGTGCGTGCGCTCGGTCGGCCCGTCGAGCAACTGAAAGGCCCGGCATGAACGACTCGCAAAACACGCCACTCGTCCAACCGATTTTTGATCTCGTGATCGTGTCGGCGTTTGGTCGTGGGAACTGGCTCGCCAACGAGTTTGCCTCTCGTGGGTGGCGCGTTGAGTTGCTCGACGCGACGTCGCAGCTGGGGCAATTTAGTGATCATGATCTCGAAGGTCCGTTTGGTCTTCTTGAAGGATCAGACGTACAGCCGTCACAACGAGCGAGGCTTGTAGATGAGGGCGAATTTCACGGGGTCGCGTCGGGTTTTACATTGTGGCTTCCCGAAGGCCCGCTTGAACTGCGCTCGGAAGTAACGCCGTTTCATTTGCGCTCGCGCGAAATACCCTTCGAGGTTGAAGGGTATTTGCGAAACCCTGATCAAACATCGAAGGAAGCGGCACGCGAACGGCGTGGACTTAAAAAACTTCAATACACTCATTCGTGGCTTGCGCAATTTGCTCATGCGCTGACGTCGGCCGCTCATCACGAAAACTATATCGCGCTCGAATCGGAGTCGGTGGCGCCGCTCTTTACGCCTTATGGCATTCGCCAGTTGACGCCGCATGGAACTGGCAAAGGATTTCAGGTTTCGCAAACTCTTGGCGTGACGGTTCGTTCTGAGATCGAGATCAAAGATTTTCGGTTTGAAGACAAAGTCGCCGTGAGTCTTTCATACCGGGACGCTAAAGACGGCGAGATGACCGATCGCGCGCGGGCTTTTGCTTGGTGTCTGTCATTCGATGAAACGAAGCAGCTCTCGGACTCTCTCGTTCGCGCGCTTTTTCCAAACAATTGGCCTGAGGCGCCGTGGGCTTGGCAGCGAATTTCGTTTGAAGCGACTCCCGCAGATCTCTTGGCCATGATTCCGCTCTCGGTTGCGGTGATTGGCGATGTCGATCTTGCCTGGACGCGCGCAAATTTAATTTTACTGCGCCGACGCGAGGGTGCCACGCACTTCGACGCCTGGATGAAAGTTCCGACCTGGATGAAGCGTGAAACGGCATCCTTTGAGCAGGTACGAAGCGAAGTGAAGGCCAACCTTGAGAGCCGTTTTCCGGGTGTTGTGTTGAATGAGGTGAAAGAAAAGATGACGCCACTTCTTTGGCCTATTTGGTCTCGAGACGAATTTGCCGAAATTCAAGGGCCTTTGTCGCCGCTGAATTCGCCGAACTTATTTTTTAGCTCCCCAGGTCTCTGGAAGTCGCTCGACTGGCTCGGTCGATTCCGGCATGAAAACGGAATCGCTCTTCGTCTTGAAAAATTAAAAACTCAGTGGGATACGGCCGCCCGCAAACTTGAAGCCGCCGCACAAAGACGAAGGGCTCGATCATGATTGAACGTTACACAAGGCCCGAAATGGGCGAAGTCTGGACAATCCAAAACCGTTTTCAGAAAATGCTCGATGTCGAAATCGCCGTCGCTGAAACACAAGCCGAACTCGGAATTATTCCGCGCGAAGCGGCAGCGAAGATCAAAGCGAAGTCGTCGTTTTCTGTCGACCGCATTAACGAAATCGAAAAAACCACCCGACACGACGTCATCGCTTTTGTTTCGAACGTCGCTGAAAATATTGGTGCTCAAGGCCGCTATTTGCACTTCGGTCTCACCAGCTCGGATGTCATCGACACGGCGATGTCGCTCCTCGTTCGCGACGGCGGTCGGCTTTTATTAAATGGTCTCTCTGCGCTGGAAGCCGCGCTCCGGCGCAGGGCCATCGAATTCTCAGACTTGCTCACGGCTGGTCGGACGCACGGGATGCACGCCGAGCCGACTTCGTTCGGCATGAAGCTTGCCGGCTTCTGGTCAGAAACGGTTCGCAACCACGAACGTCTGGCGCGAGCACTTTCGCAAATGGAA
>JAYTHQ010000405.1:0-2441 GCA_043732445.1 Bdellovibrionales bacterium
CTCTACCGGGTTGATAAGACCGACTTCATTTCAGTTTTTGAGAGCGGCTACGACGGCAACATGGCTGCCCGGATGATTCGCCGCTCGAGTTTAAACGAGTCGCAATCGAACGCCCGGGTAATTGCGGTCGTTCGCGGCGGTGAAGCCACCACGAACAACGATTTTCCTAAATCGCGTGGCCTTGGCGATGACGTTCTTGAAGTTCTCGCAAGCAATAAGGCCTGTGACCTCTCATTAAATGGTCCATGTTTAGTTTATTCAAAGGCTGGCCGCGGCCACGTGATCGTGGTTGGTACGCGGCGTGTGGGTCGAGACGTTCAAATCCTTCAGGGCGGATTCGCGAGCGACGGTCCGGGCGCGGACGGCAATAATGCTTTGACCCGCAATCTGAATCAGCGCAACAAAGCCAAATACCTAGTGTTTACAAAAGTAACTCTCGAAGAGAATCAAGATGCGGTCGAACTCGCTCGAGGCGACGAGCCGGCGCGTGCTCTTCGCTACGATGTCGAGGGTTCGCGCCGTCGTTCACGCAGTAATAAATAAGCTCTTTTAGTTAAACCTTTGGGGCAGGCGCGATTTTCTGATCGATGGTTCCGAAGAGATTGTGCCCTCGGCCGTCACGCATTTCTATCTTGATACGGTCGCCGACCTTCATAAACGGTGTGATTGGCTGACCCGAATCAATGGTCTCAATCATTCGTTTCTCGGCTAAACAACTTGAACCACGCGCAGCATCTTCATTCGAAACTGTTCCGCTCCCGATGATGGTCCCTGCCGTTAAATTTCGAGTGCGCGCAGCGTGCGCAATTAATTGTCCAAAGTTAAAATGCATTTCACCCGCGTTCGCATCGCCAAAACGCTCGCCGTTATACTCAACGTGAAGCGGAAGATGAAGTCGCCCGTCTCGCCACGCTTCGCCGACTTCATCAAGCGTCAACGCAAACGGCGCAAACGATGACGACGGCTTACTCTGTAAGAAACCAAAACCCTGCGCAAGTTCGGTCGGAATTAAACCGCGCAAAGAAACATCGTTGGCGATCATCACCAACAAAACTTTTTCGATCGCAGCCTCGGGCGAAATTCCCATCGGAACGAAATCGGTCACCACCGCGACTTCGCCCTCAAAGTCGGTACCGTGTTCAAAATCGATTTGCGGAATCGGATCGCGCGGCGCTAAGAAGCCATCGCTTCCGCCCTGATACATGAGCGGTAGGGTCGTCAAGTTGGCTGGGATCTCGGACTTTCTGGCCATGCGAACGAGCCGCACGTGATGAAGAAAGGCCGAACCATCGGCCCATTGAAACGCTCGCGGCATGGGCGAATGAAATTCATCTTCGTCGACTTCGAATGCATCGGTTCTGCGCCCAGCTTCTATTTCATTGAACAGCTGCTCGAGCAACGGCCGAGCCATGGTCCAGTTTTCGACGGCTTCACGGAGGCTCGAGGTGATATGAGACGCTCTCACTGCACGACGGTTATCGCGGCTAACGACGACTAAGTCGCCGTCGCGTTTTTGAAGATTTTTGAGCGTTCCGAGTTTCATATTTTAGCTCCCAATTGACCAACTTCATTTTAGTAAATGCACCGCGCCTTGTCCATGGCCACCATGCGGGTTTAGCCAAGGCGCCACGGCGCCGCCGCACCCGGTCGCCAACGATCTTGCCAGCTCTACGAGAATCGACTTTCATGAGTTTTTCGTGACGACACCCCAAAAAGCCAGAGGTCATCCATGAGCGAATTCGTTCTCTATACCTATTTTCGCAGTTCCGCGTCTTTTCGAGTTCGGATCGCGATGAAGTTAAAAAAGCTGACCTACGACTACCGCGCCGTTCACTTACTGAAAGACGGGGGCGAACAGTTCAAGCCTGAGTACGCCAACCTGAATCCAAGTCGCGAAGTCCCGACACTCGTTCACAACGGAAAGAACATCGCGCAGTCGATGGCGATTCTCGACTATCTCGATCACCTTCACCCAACACCGAAACTTTTTCCCGATGATGCGGCCCAACGAGCTCTCGTGATTCAAGCCTGCGAAATCATCAACAGCGGAACGCAGCCAATGGTCAATACTCGAATCACAAAATACCTGACTGAAAAAATGGGCGTGACCGAAGATGCCAAAAATGTGTGGGTCAAATTTCACCTCGAGCACGGCACGCAAACTCTCGAGGCGTTCCTCCAGCCACACGCGGGCGCCTTCGCTTTCGGCGACGACGTGAGCGCCGCCGATTGTTTCGTGCTTCCTCACTTAGTTTCAGCAGAAAGATTCGGCGCCAGCACCGCAAACTGCCCAACCCTCGCGCGCCTCAAAGACAACTACATGAAGATCGAAGCCTTCACGCAATCAATGCCCGACAAGCAGCCTGATTTTCAAAAGTGAAAACGTGCGGGCGAAGAGCATCCACCGTCAACGACATCTCGCCAGATGCTATTTTCTCTTC
>JAYTHQ010000406.1:0-2433 GCA_043732445.1 Bdellovibrionales bacterium
GAAAAAAAGATCGAGGCCAAACAGCCAACTGCCAGCCCCGTGCGCACTCCCCGCCACCAAGGGAATGGCGGCAGGACTCGGTGAATGATCGCGCCACCAGCAAACGCAAGAGGCCAAAGAAAACTGAGACTCAACCACGGCGTCTTGTACGGAATGAGCGAATAGGCCAGCCACGATCCGAACCCAACTAACAAAACAATTCGCATCGGACGGGCCGAAAAGAAAAAGAGAACTGGCGTGAGCGCTAAACCAATTAAGCATGGCCATTCGAAACGGCGTAATAGATCGAGCCAATAAAAAAACGGCTTCTCGTGGCCGGTGTGCGCAGTTCCGGTGTGGGTCCAAACCGCAAGCGCCGTCACCATATCCACCGCACCTTTTGGATAAAGAAAAAACCCGGTGAACAACGCTAAAATCAAAATCGCGGCAACGAGTGAAATCGCGATCCAGTTTTGCGCTCGCGGCGCCGGAATCGAAGCGCCAGCATCAGGGGCCGCTCGCCATTTCGGAAACGTAAATTCAAAAGCCTTGACCGCGGCGACCGCGATCGCCCAGGTCCCGAGAAAAATGAAAAACGTTTCTTTCGTTGTCACGAGGCCAACGATGGCGAGAGCCATCCACCACAGAGACTTATTTGATTTCTCTTCGCGGTACAAAAAATAACCGTAGGAAAAAGCGATTTCAGACAGTGTGAATAGACTCTCGTGAATAGCGTAGCGAGAGTAAAAAACGAAGGCCGGGCTCAAGGCCATAATCAACGCGGCCCAGATCGCGATCGTGCCGACAAAGCGGCGATGAAGTCCGACGATGAACAGGAGAGCCATCTGGATCAAGCCCGTCATGAATCTGTAACCGAAGATCCCGAACCCAAAAAGCCGCTCAGCGAGCATTAAAATATAGAAATAAAGTGGGCCGTGAAAGTTGGTCGGATCGTAATGGTAAAATCCGTCACGCCAGATCGAATCGACAAAATGCCCATTGATGCCTTCATCAAAGTGAACCGGCTTGATCTCAAGATGCCACGATCTGACGGCAAACCCGATCGCCAGAATCCAGAACATCCAAAAGCTAGGCGTGAGACGTTTGTTCTTTTCCATAGTAATTCGTGACATCAGTCTAGGATCGAAGATAATCCGAAGTCACCAACAACGGGCTCCATATGGCTGACCACATGACGACTCCCACTCGGCCGGCTCTGACCCTTGTCATTCCGGCCTACAACGAAGCAGGTCGGCTCCCCGAGAGCTTGCGGTCGATCAGCGCTTTTTTTTCAAAATGGCCTGACTCATCGGTCGAGGTTTTAGCGATCATCGAACACTCAAACGATCGAACCCTCGAGCTCTCGCGCGAAGCGGTGAAAAGCGACCCAAAAATAACGGTCATCGACAACGTCGTTCACAAAGGCAAAGGCTTCGCGGTCAAAAGCGGAATGCTCAAAGCGCGCGGCGACCTCGTCTTCTTCATGGATGCCGATCTTTCTACGCCGCTCTCGGAAGTTTTGAAATTCGTCGCCCACTTTAGCGATCATCCCGAAACATCAGTTGTCATCGGCTCACGCGCCGACAGCCGCAGCAAAATTTTAAGACGGCAAAACTGGTTTCGGCAAAGTCTCGGACGCGGCTTCAACGCATTTGTGCAAACATTTGGTATTCGCGGCATCAAAGATACCCAATGCGGATTCAAAGCCTTTCGTTCGGCCGCTGTCGCCGACATTTTCTCTCGCCAATCTATTAATGGTTTCGCCTTCGACGTCGAAGTCTTGGTACTCGCACGTCGACTTGGTTACAAAATCGATGTACTCCCGATCATTTGGGTGAATTCACCCGACTCTAAAGTTCGCGTGCTCATTGATCCTTTAAAAATGTTGTGGGATTTGATTAAAGTCCGGCGCCGCGTTTCGCGCTCGCTTCGCGCCAGACCCGCACTTAAAAAGAGCGCGAAAGTCTAAGAAATAACTTTTCGCGCGTGGCTCGTTTCCAAAACAAGATTCATCGTCTTGTCTAAAAGTTGGAAAGCGAATTCAGGCTCCGTACAGCTCAACTCACCCGCGAGTTGAATCGCCAGATTCTTCGCCGGTTTGCCCTGATGAAAGCCCGAGAGAGACCGCTTTTTCCATCAGTTGCGCCATTTCGCTCACGGCTGCGCGTAAGCGATCTGGATTTTTTAAATCACCCACCGCGGCCTCTGGTGCAAAACTTAAGACTTGGAATACTTCCATTTGCTTGGCGAGCGGTCCCGAAAGTTCGCGGCGTACCGACGGCGGCGCTTTTTTCATTAACTTTTCAAGTTCTGCACTCGCTCCGCCCTCACCTGAAATTTCACCAAGGACAAAGTAAACCGCGTTGGTCATTTCCACTCCGACGCCGCGCCAGTCACCGGTTGCAACCCGCGCGTCAACACGGCGAAGCCGCGCGCGCAAACGACGCAACAGAT
>JAYTHQ010000407.1:0-2426 GCA_043732445.1 Bdellovibrionales bacterium
ACCGAATTTTTTGATTCAGGTAAGAGTCTCGCACGAAGCTCCGTCTCGAGATCGACCATCAACCCCGCCCTGTCCCACTGCAAGTGTTGAAGCGCGCGCTTTGCCAACAGAGGATCGCCGTCGGGAACCGGAGCCCCTTCGATCGTGGTGACGAGAGTATTGTAGACGCGAATGAGTTCGTCGGCACCTCGGTTTGCCCAAGGTTGCTGATTGAGCTCGGCGGCTTCGAGGAGGTAAACTTGGCTCCGGGCAAAAGATCGAATCGCGGGCTCGAAATCGTTCCAGGAAAATTGTCGATTAGAACAATCACCCATCAAAAAAAGCGTCTTCGGTAACCACTCGGGAACTTTTCCGCCGTAGGCTTTGCGAAGTTTAGTGATGCCTGCTTCGGCCCGGCTATAAAATTCTTGAGCGCGTTCAAAATTTCCGATTCGCGCGTAGGCGGCGGCAAGGCGAGCAGGGAGTTCGCCTTGCGCGGTCTCTTTCGGCAGTCCATTCGCATGCGAAAGCAAATCATTGAGATCGACAACGACCTGCGCGTCGTCACCTAGCGATTCATGGCAAAATGACAGCCGATAAAGCGCCGTGGCCTGGAGTTTTGGGGCCGACGCCGTCGCCCTTACGACTTCGTGATAGCGATCGATCGCTCCCTGCCAATTCTTTAAACCCTCAAGTGCACGACCCGAGTTGAGAGTCGCGGCCTGCGTAAAAGGTGAAGCGGGATTTTGCTGAATAAAGCGGTCGAACCCTGCAAGCGCTTCGTCGTATTTTCCGCGCCCGAGAGCGTCGACGGCGCCGCGGTAAAGGTCTGGCGCCTCGCTCGGTACCGTGCCACTTGCGTGATCAGCGATTCCGCCGCCAGAAACCAAGTTCTTCGCCTTCGCATGGAACGATGAACAGGCTGCCATTGTCGCAAGTACTGAAACAAAAATGAGATATCGAGAGAGACCGTGCACGTTTCAATCCTTCTACTTCATGTCGCTTGAGATAAAGTTTCGGCCAGAGATTTCAGATCTTTAAGTCCGTGCACATCTTGTCGGTACTCCGGGATGCGCGCGACGACGACGCTACTTTCAAGGCTCTTGGCAAACTCTTCGTAGAGAATGTAGCGGCCGCGGTAGTAAGTCAGGAACTCGTCAAAGAAGTTTTGCACCTTGCTTACGCTCTCGGTGGGTTCTTGTGATGCGACTTCACCATCAGATAGCCAGAGCGGAAAGGCACGGTTGATAATCACGGCTTGAAGGCGATAGCCCATGCGCTTGAGTTGATCTTGCAAATAAGTCGCTTCGACGAGTTTCGCAGCATCAAAACTTGTAACTACAAAAAACTTGGTCGTCGAATGCGTGAGGAGCGACTCTGCGGCGAGACTTCGTTCGCGCAAGACCTTTTGAATCGAACGTACGGCCCCGAAAAAATCGACAAGCTCTTCGATAAACTGCCCGCCCGTCAAAATTTCGAGAGACTTTAAAACCGTGCGCGTGCCCCTACCAACCATGGAGGCGATGAAGCCTTTAGGTTTATCGTCTGACGATGAAAACCAGCGCGTGATGCTGTCAGAGAAAAGAGAACTCAGCCTCTGGGGGGCCGTCAAAAAATCCATCGCGTGTTTTGTCGGAGGCGTGTCGAGAATGACCAGATCGTAAAGCTCTGATTCGCTCGCCTGCAAGAGTCGCTCGAGCGCCGTGAACTCTTGCGAACCCGCAAGTGTCGTCGACATCTGCTGGTAGAGACGGTTTTTCATGATCCGTTCAACGACATCGCTGCCGCTCGCATGCGTTTGCAGAAATTTATCAAAAACTTTCTTAGAGTCGACCACGGCAGCCGACAAAGAACCGGTGACTTCATCTAAAGGAACAAGGCGTTCTGAATCATCGCTCAGCTCAAGCCCTAGGGCAGTTGCCAGTCTTTTTGCCGGATCGACCGTCAGCACCAGAACACGGCGACCGAGTTGGGCCGCGCGAACGCCGATGGCGGCCGACATTGTTGTCTTGCCGACCCCACCGCTTCCCGCGCAAACGATGACTTTATTTTCTAGGAGAATCTGATCTAAAGCGCCCGTAACGCCTCCGCGGTTTTTTCGACAAGAGTTTGCGAATCGCCAGAAAAAATCAGCGGTACTTCAATGACGGTCGCGCCCGACTCACGCAACACGACTTCGTATTTGACTTGCCGATTCTCAACGCCTTCGACGTGTTTAGCGAATTCGGCAAGGCCTGGGTTCGATGCATCGTGAGCGACGGCTTCTAATTCTGGAAGAGTGACGGGAGAATGCAGGACTTTGTTGGCGACAACGAGCGCGTTAACGCCAAATTCACGTTTCAGCGACTGCAGAAACTCGAGCGACTCAGTGACCGGCAATTCTTCAAGCAAAGTGACGAGGATGTAGGCCATGATTTTTTCGTTTCTAATGACCTGATCCATCTCTC
>JAYTHQ010000408.1:0-2424 GCA_043732445.1 Bdellovibrionales bacterium
GCGAGCCCGTTGTTGAGCAGATGGATACCGACACGCATTCGGTCGTTATCGATAAGCTCGAGATGGCATTGAAGAAGGCCAAAGACGACGAAACGATTAGTCTTGCGCCAGTTCGCGCCCGTCTTGCCGATCTGTATTCGGATCGTGCGCGCCTTCGCGAAATGGATGAGAACAAGAAGGGCCAGAAACCGTCGGGTTCCAAAGCTGACCGTTCGCGCGCCCTGGAACTTTATTCTTTGGTCTTAAAGGAAGCCGATAAATCAGAGCGCGGACCGCTTTTGATTCACATGTCGCACCTTCACCAGCTCATTGCTCAGATGGGAAAAGCGGAAGCGATTTTCGAACTGATTATAAAAGAAGGCCCCTCTCAGCACGCACCGATCGTTTTGCAACAGGCTTACGCGGGTCGTGCAGAACATCGTTATCAGCGTAGCGAATTCAAAACTGCGCGCGCCGATTTCGAAGTTTCGCTACGCTTCGCACCGCCAACAAAGCGGGGCCCGCTGGCGCACCGAATTGCGTGGTGCAATTTAAATCTGGAAGATCAACCAACAGCGGTAGCACAGCTCGTTGAGATCTTGAGTCACCCTGAAATGTTGAAGCGCGAATCGACGCAAGGCGCGTCAACCGATATTGCCTTTGAAGACGAAGTCGCGATGGATCTCTCGACATTCGTGGCGCGCGGTCCGGTGACGAATCGTCAGATTCAGCTGGTCGAAGACCTGACGCCTGAGCGCTCGAAACTGCCAGTGATGCGCCATTTGGCGGAAGAAACTGAGCGTCTGGGTCAGCCGCGCGCTGCTCTCGTTGTCTGGGGCCTCGTCGCGCAGCACGAACCAAAAGGCGTCGAGAAGATGGAAGTCTCTTCGCGCGTCGCTCGTCTTCAATATAATTTGGCAGAAAAGTCGGCCGCACTCGTAGCGATTCAAGCTGCGATGAAACAGTGGAAAAACGAAGGCTGCACAGAAAAATTAGAGTGCGACAACCTTCGCAAAGAAGTTCGCAACCTCGTTACGGATTGGACGAAAGCCGAAACAAAACATCCGAGCGAAACGTTGTTGGGCGCTTACCAAGCCTACGTCGGTGTTTTTGAGGCCGACGTTGAGATGATGTACTTTGCTGCTGAAACTGCAAAAGCAGTGAAGCACTATTCGGAAGCAGTGGCTTTGTATCATAAGACTTCGGCACTTGCCGTCGGCAAGAAAGACCAGAAAAAAGATCTGAAGATTTCCGAGATTTTAGAGTCTTCGTTGACGAACGAAGTTGAGATGGCCGAACTCGCGCCAAAAGAAACCGGCTTTCCACTTCGCCAAGCCGCTTACGATTTTTATCTTCGTCTTTCTCCGCATGGCAAGATCAACCACCAGGTTCGCTACCAGCGCGCTCGCCTTCCCTACGAGCAAGGTCAAAACCAAGACGCGTCTCGCCGTTTGGAAGAGTTCGCAAAATCTGCAAGCTGCCAGTCGGCTGACCAGTCAGCGCATACGCTTTGCGTGCAAGCGGCCGATCTTGATCTTGATGCCCGTGTTCAAATGAAGAACGACATTTCGATTGAGAAAGCGGCATTGTCGTACTCGCACCTGTTTAGTGAAAAAAAGTTGGACTATTTAAAAATCGCCCGCACTTCGGCGATGAAGCAAGCGCAAGGCATGGAACCTCAGGCAGCAATCGCGAAGCTCGCGACGATCGACACGACCGGTATGGACCGTGACGAGCGTCTGCGACTTTTAAAGACGCGCATGGCGCTTTCTGAAAAAACACATGATCTTGCTGGCCTAAGAACAGCTGCAGGCCAATTGCTTGAGACGCCAAAGATCGATCCAAAAGATCATGAATACGCACTCTCGCGCCTCGCTTACGCGGCCGAGATGAGCTTCGACTTCGCTGGCGCTTATACGCTAAGTACCAAAATGGAGATGCGTGAACTCCCAGCCGCTGACCGCGAGTTGAAGCTTGCGATGTTCGCTGAGCTCGCTGGCCGCGACCCACGCAAGCACGAAGAAGCGTTTTTAAAACTTTCTAAGAATTCGCAAAAGCGGGCCGTCGTGAGTGCGAAATTAGTTCGCTCGGCTAAGAACAAAGCCCGTGAGCTGGCCAAAAGCGAATCTGTGTTATCGCGTTACCCTTCGATCTATGCGCCGCTCGTGCTTGAGATCTTTGCTGAAACCGGTGATCGTTCTTTCGCTGAGCGTAAGCTTCGTTCTCGCGTCTTTGCTAATCAGCCGGCCGGCAAAGCCCTCGCTAGGCAGTTGTTCTTAGCGGATTTTGCAAAATTCGATCAAAAGTTAGCTTCGCACCAAATCCGTTCGAAGTCAGATTCGATGATGCAGAAGACCCTCGCAGAACGAATCAAACTTTTGAACCAAGCTGAAATCCAGGCTTCACGCGCGATCAAATCGCAAGATTGGACCTCGCAAGCCGTTA
>JAYTHQ010000409.1:0-2424 GCA_043732445.1 Bdellovibrionales bacterium
TGCGGCGTCTCACTTGGATCGAAGATCGGTCCAACGGGGATGAAACTTATTTTCGGAACTGGCTGCGAAATTCGTGGCTACCCCTTCTCGAAAAGCAAAAACCAGGCGCCGGGGCAGCGATGGCCAGAAGCCTAGACCTTTTGACGGGTGCCGTTGATTGTCCCGGCACGGATTCGGCGCCCGCTCGTTCGCGCTTTAGTCGCCCTGAGTTTCAGAGATTGTCGTTGCCAGAAAAGCAGGCTCGCCTGGCGCGACTTGGGCATTCGCTCGAAGTTCAAGATTTCGGACTCTCGAAGGTTGCCGAAGTTCTGAAGCGTTTGAACAGACTCGAAAAGACCAAGCAAAAATCAACGAGCTTTCAAGTCGGCGGCTTGGTGTGGAAAATCGACCCGCACGAAATCTCTGTTGCGAAATCCTAAGCCGCAACGCTACGCGCCTCACGCAGCACGTCCACAAAACTTCACCACTGTCTCTATTTGAGCAAGCGCGCCGTCGTGCTACCCTAAAGGAGTCTCTGATCTCGAAAGGATGTGAGTATGCGGCAGACTCAAAAGACGATGGCACTCTGGGCAATTCTTCTTGTCGTCTCTATCGTTCTCTTTCAAATGTACGCGACGCAAAGAGGGACGAATATTGGTCGCGAAAAATTTCGGTACCCGCAATATCTGCAGGCTTTGAAAGAGCACAAAGTTAAATCGATCAAGATTCAAACCGGTGGCGCAGACTCGGGACCGACCGAAATTTCCGGTGATCTCGATGCGAGCTTAAAAGACCAGTACGGCGGCCTCCATTACGTCGTCGACGGACCGCCGATGCAAATCGCGCATCAAGAAGCAGTTGAAAACGGCGTGCAACCTGAATACAGCCGCGCTGATTCAAACGGCTTACTTCAAAATTTATTAGTGAGCTGGCTACCGTTGATCTTGATCGTAGGCATGTTCATGTTCATCATGCGGCAGATTCAAGTCGGTGGCGGCAAGGCAATGAGCTTTGGTAAATCAAAAGCGCGTCTGCTGACAGAAAATAAAAACAAAGTCATGTTTCCGGATGTCGCGGGCGTCGAAGAGGCCAAAGACGATCTTATTGAGATCGTGCAGTTTCTAAAAGATCCAAAAAAGTTTACCAAACTGGGCGGACGAATTCCAAAAGGCGTTTTGCTAGTAGGTCCTCCAGGAACTGGTAAGACTTTGTTGGCGCGTGCGGTAGCCGGCGAAGCGGGAGTGCCATTTTTCACGATTTCTGGCTCTGACTTTGTTGAGATGTTCGTCGGTGTCGGCGCCTCACGGGTGCGCGATTTATTCGAACAAGGGAAGCGAAACGCGCCCTGCTTAATCTTTATTGACGAGATCGATGCCGTCGGTCGTCACCGTGGTGCCGGCATGGGCGGCGGCCACGACGAGCGCGAGCAAACTTTGAACCAGTTGCTCGTTGAGATGGACGGCTTTGAATCGAACGAAGGTGTCATCTTGATTGCGGCGACGAATCGCCCAGATGTTCTCGATCCCGCACTTTTGCGGCCAGGTCGTTTCGACCGGCGTGTTGTCGTCAATAAACCTGACGTGACCGGTCGTCTCAAAATTTTGCAGGTTCACGCGAAGAAAACGCCATTGTCGTCAAATGTGAATCTCGAGAAAGTTGCAAAGGGAACGCCGGGTTTCGCTGGTGCCGATCTCGAAAACTTGGTGAACGAGGCAGCATTGAACGCAGCCCGCACGAACAAAACAAAAGTGACTCAAGAAGATTTCGAACAGGCGAAAGATAAAGTCATGATGGGCGCCGAGCGGCGCTCAATGGTCATCTCCGAAGAGGATAAACGCATCACCGCGTTTCACGAAGCTGGCCACACGCTCGTCGCGATCAAACTTGAAGGTTCGGACCCGATCCATAAGGTCACGATCATTCCTCGCGGAATGGCGCTCGGACTGACGTGGACTCTTCCAGATAAAGAAGCGTTGAATCTCACGAAAACCAAAGCCGAGAACATGATCGCGTTTGCGTTCGGTGGTCGAGCCGCTGAAGAACTGATCTACAAAGAGTTCACGACTGGGGCCGGTAACGATATTGAACGCGCAACCGACATTGCACGCCGAATGGTTTGCGAGTGGGGCATGAGCGAAAAACTGGGACCTCTGGCGTGGGAAAAGCGCGAAGGCCAGCCGTTCTTGGGCATGCAGCAATCGTCAGGTACTCATTACTCAGAAGCCAAGGCCGAACAGATTGATGCCGAGATTGTCGCGATCATTTCTCGAAACTATGACCGCGCTAGAAATATTCTTTCTGAGAATTTGGACCTTTTAAATAAGTTAACTGAAGGCCTCATGGAGCACGAAACGCTCGACGGCGCCGAGGTCGATTTGCTTTTGAAGGGCGGTTCGCTCGAAGATCTTCGGCGAGATCGTTCAAGTCGCGAACGAGATATGGCCA
>JAYTHQ010000410.1:0-22485 GCA_043732445.1 Bdellovibrionales bacterium
GGAATCGCTCTCGCGTATTCGCCGAAATCGCCTCGAGAAATTCGGTACCGACCCGGGCGGCGAGTACGCCAGTCAAAGTTACATTCAACGCGAAATTCAATTCGCCCAAGATATTTTTAAAAAGAATAAACGCTGGCCGGTTTTTAACGTCACAGAACGCGCGCTCGAAGAGACCGCCGCCGAAATCACGCGCATTATCTCCGCACGCATGGGTTTACCCGACA
Source organism: Bdellovibrionales bacterium (assembly GCA_043732445.1). Lineage (GTDB taxonomy): Bacteria > Bdellovibrionota > Bdellovibrionia > Bdellovibrionales > JAMPXM01 > CAJYOV01. The sequence continues at coordinate 225 of JAYTHQ010000410.1, forward strand.
AGTATCTGTTCTAAACGGTACCTTTTAGAAACTGCCGATCGAGAAGTGGAAGGCCCATGGCGCTTCCATGACTTCGGGGCTCGTCGCGGTCGCGGGCTTCGTTGCGCGGCGATTGAGTTTGTAGCCAATCTCGAGGTTCAGGGGGCCGACGGGCGTGGCGACACGTAAGCCAACACCGACGGAATCACGATAAGGATTAGGCAAGTTGACGGTCGGATCGCTGATGTAGACCGCGCCGCCGTCGTAGAAGATGACGCCGCCCAAAGGTCCCACCGGAAAGTTTCTCCAGAGTGGAAAACGTAACTCGGTCTTTACCAGAGCGTACTCGCTGTTGGTGCGGACAAAGAATTTTGCGATGTCGTCGACGTTCAAGTCGTAGTTACTCGGAATCCGTTCGTCGTTACCGGTATCGAAGCCGCGAATTGTCGAGCGGCCACCCAAGAAGAACGCTTCCTTAGAAGGCACGCCCGATTGTGGTTTGCCGCTGACATTCGCGAGATAGCCGCCGCGAAGAGACGTGGCCCAAACCCAGTCCGGGCTCCTCGGAAAAACACGTTGATAGTAGGTGTAAGAGCCATCGACTTTGGCGAAATTAATCGACTGAACCGCATCGTCTGAAGACCCCAACAGCGGATCTGAATATTCGCCGTTAATAAAAGAGTAAGAACCTTTTGAAGGATAAAAGACATTATCGCGGTAATCGAATTCAACCAGGGGCCCAGTTTTACCAATGTTTTGGATCTGTAAAGTTTCGTAGGTCGTTCGGTCGAAGAATTTTTGATTCGCGAAATTATAAAGCGTGTAGGTGAGTTTAATATGCTTTGCGAGCTCTTTTTCGAGCAGAAAACCCACCGAATTCGTCTCGAGGATTTGCGCGTGTCCAGTCGTCGTTTGATTGTAATAACTTTGGTCGCGGATCACGTTGACGCGACCTAGATTTCTGTTGCCAAGAATGTAGGGTTCTAGATAACTCAGCGTGATTTTATTTTCGAGGTAACTAATTTTCGGGTCGGTCGAGTATTTTGGATCGACCCGGAAGACCACCCCGCGGCCCGTACCACCGAAATTTCGGTAACTGATCCCGATATAGCCGCGAGCGGTCAATTGACGTTCGTTCGTGGCGCCGACGCCGACTGCAAATTGACCCGGCGCCGCTTCTTCGACTTCGATTTGAACCGTGCGCTCGGCGATGCTCGAGCCTTCCTCAAGTGTCCTGATGGTGACGCGTGAGAAAAACCCCAAACTCTGGAGGCGATTCACCGACTCGTTGATCGACGTTGGCGTTAGAACGTCGCCGGGCTTAAAGGTCAGTTCCCGGATGAGAACTCGATCTTTCGTAAACGTATTTCCTTTGAGAGTGATCTCACGAACGAATACTCGCGGGCCTTCATAAATTTCGATGTTGATGGTGGCCTGAGTGTTGGTGTCGTTGTAGGTTACGATCTTGTTGCGCTCTCCTTCGTTGAGGATGCGCATTTCAAGGTAGCCTTCACCGTGATAGAAATCTTTGAGCGCCGTGAGCGATTCCTCGAGGTCTCTTAAACTTAAAGCTTCGCCTGATTTAATTTTTAACAGGAGTTGCAACTGTGTGGGCGAGAACGAATCGTTTCCTTGAAAACGGATTTGCCGAACTTGAGTCAGTGGCCCTTCGTCAACATTTAAGGAGATATTTACCGACGCCCGGTCTTTAGAAAATTCGGCGCGTTGAGATTGAATTTTCGCCCGCAAAAAGCCTTGATTTTGAAGTTCGGTAATGAGCTTTTTGGCCCCCTCGTCGATATCGTGGCGATTGTAAAATCCGGCGCCGATGAGATCCGAACTGGAACTTTGAATAAAGGCTGAGTAATAGCTTTCAGGTCGCGAAATATTGCCGGTGACGCTGATGCGTTTAATTCGAACGCGAGGACTCTCGTTGATTTTGAATTGAATTAAGTAGCGGTAAAGATTTTCTGGGGAGCCGCGCTCTTCTTTGTACTCCACCTCAACGTTGGCGAAACCCACGTTCTGATACAGACGGCGAATACGCTCGGCCATATCCGGAGCGGGGCTTGCCGTGGCACCAGAGAGCTTTTCATTCTCAAGCAAGCTCGTGATCGCCCCCTCAGAAAAGTAATGGTTGCCGTCGAGGCGGAACTCGTAGCGATACGGATTGTCGACAGAATAGACGAGCTTGGCCTGGGTCCGGTCAGCGTTCGTCATGACAGACGGATTTGAAATACGCGCAGTGAGATAACGATTTTCCTGGAGATAATTGCCGACGTTTTTTTGGAAGTCGATGAGCTCATCTTCAGTCAAAGTACGATTGCGCAAGCTTCGCGCCATCTTACTGAGGCGTTTGCTCAGTTCTTCGTTGGGCGTCTCGACGGCGACTTCGGTGACGCGAACCGGTTTGCCCTCAGTGATCGCTGCGGTCACGCGAACTTCATTTTCATTCGGAAGTTCGAATTCAATTTCGACGCGCGCGTTGTGATAACCTTGGCGCTCGTACTCTTCACGAAGTTCGGTTGCAGCGGCCAAAAGATTTTTGCGCTCAAAAGGCTGGCCGGCTGCGACATTTAAGATTCGCAAGACTTCGGATGTCGAGACGACCGCGTTACCTTTGATGCGCACATCTTGAACACGTCTCAAGACGCTCGCGATTAAAACGAGTTCTCGTCCCGACCCCGACTCGGAGTTTCTTTCAACGACCTCTATGTTCGAAAACGTTCCGCTCGCCATGAGGAAACGTGTGACCTCGTCGACTTCAGTCAGAGTGATTTCGCGCTCAAAGACGAAAGGAAATTTCTTTTTAAGGGTCAAAGCCTGCGGCATCGGCACGCCCGTAAACTTCAAGACGCGCGGTGGACGCGCGTGTACCGTTATCGCCAAACAAAAGACGACAACGATGAGAAGAATTTGCAGGACCCGTAAGCGCATCATTTAAACTCGAATTTGTATTCTACATCTAGGCCGAACAAATCAGGGTCTTTATGGATCTGTTGCTGTTCGATGTTTGTCTCGGTGTAGTTGTTGCCTTGATACGCGCCGACGAGCGAGAGTCGCTCGTTCAGCCGGTAGCGCAGTTTGGCTTCTGAAGATTGGGATTTTCCGAGCGCGTAGCCGGCAGAGAATCCGAGATTCTGGGTAATTTGCCGGCTGGCGACAATTTTTTGGACTGCGAGATTGGTTTCGTCAAAGCCAGTTGTCAATTGAACGTCGAAGCCAAGGCGTTCTTTGATCGCGTCGCTGAGCGCGTTGTGCTTGACGATGCTGCTACCGACTTGAAGGCCCGTACTCGATGCCTGCTGGTCGCTTTTAATCGTTTTATCGAGACTGGTATCGGTTGCGCCAAAGGCGAGCAGAGAAACGATATCTTTTTCGGGAAGCGGCGGTACGCTCGTCAAGACAAAATCAGGCTTTACGCCAGTCCCTTGAACGAGAAGATTAACGTCGTAAGTATCGACGCGCGCTCGAGCCGAAACGTAGAGCTTCGGATCAATTTCTGATGAGCCATTGAATTCAATGTTGGCTCCAGCCACTAAGAACTCTGTATCTCTGAAATAGATTTTTGTCTCTTTGTCACTTGTGAGGGAGCCGCCAATGGCGGGCTTTGTCGGGTTGCCACGAATCGTTAGATTCCCGTACCCGCGGCCCTCGACGAGCTCGTTCTTCACCGCGACACCCTTCGAGAGATCGACGGTCATATCGACTAATAAAGGAATAAAGTTTTCTTCAATAAGAAAATCTGGCAGGTAAGCTTCGCGGCGAACACCCGTTGAAAGTGCCGACGAGTCGCCAGTAAATGACTTCGTTACAAGGCCATCGGAGACATTGTAATTGCCCTTCAGCAAAAACGGAAACCCGTTGCCTGAGAACGTAAAATCACCAGAGCCGCTTGTTCGAACTTTGTCAGGAACATTCAGGGTGATTTTTTCGAAATTGCCCGAGATGTTCAAAGGCGTATCTTTGTAGCCTTTCAATTCCATCCCGCCGTTTGCAGAAATACGTCCGCCACCGAATTCCATGCGGACGGTATTGAACATAATTTTTTGTTGGTTGAAAAGGACATCGGCCCGGATGTCTTCGAAGGCGTGCGGGAAATCGAAGAATTTTAGATAACCTTTTTCGATATAGGCTGAGCCAAGGAGTTGCGCGGGCGAGTCTCCGCCGCGGAGCTGGAGTTTAAAAGCCAAGAGTCCGCGCAGGTCCTCGAAAAACGGCGTCATCAGGGCGATCAGCCCGAGATCGATTTTACCATTGACCTGTAAGTCCATTTTGGAAACAGGGTTAGCCGACTCTGCGATGTTCAAAAATGTGTTTTCTCCGCTTAAGACGAGGTTCTGAGTTTTCATGTGGCCACCGCGCATAGAAAGCGACATCGGCCCAGTGTTTTCAAGTTTGAGCGAGCCGCGCGCGAGAGAGAATTTTTCAATGGACGCTTCACCCGTCGAATTCCAGAAACCACCAGTTTGCGACGCGAAATCTATCTTTGTCGATAAGAGTCCCTCATAGTCTTTGCGGCTCGAAGGGCCTGCGACGGCCGCGAAGAGCGGCGCGAAATTCCAATTTTTCGTTGAAGCTTTTAAGTGGAACGGGGCCTCCGCATTAAACGGAATCAAGAAATCGCCCGCAATGACGTCGCCCAAAAAGTGTCCAGTTCCTTCAATCGAGTTACGATTGAACCGGAGATGAAAATTCGAATCGGCCATCGATTGATCGCCAATCAGCGTTCGGGAGAGTGTCCCCTTCATCTCGGTCTCTGGCGCGAGAATCGGTCCGTTCATGGCTATTTCAAATTCGACCGCTCCCGAAATACCGAAGCCAGATTTTGCGACGGTGTTTGTATCTTCGAGGCGAAGTCCTCGGCCGTGGATTGTCGTTTCAATTTTGCCATCGGGATGGGCAGCTCCGGTCAGGGAGATCAATGCAGGGCCTTTGCTCATCTGCACTCGTTCAGCCTTTACTTCACCAGAAACAGATTTTACGTCGAAATGAGCCTGTTCAAAAGTTTCGCCAGCGACCGAACCCTTAAAGACTGACATCTTCAAGTCATAAGAAAGGTGACCCAGATCGAGCGGTCCCGAGGCCTGAATGCTGCCTTGACCGGTTCCGGTCACTGGAAACGAAAGCTGAACGCGTCGAGAAAAAATGTTTAGCAGATCGTGTGTATCGAAAAACGGCATGCGTGCAGTGACTTGAATTTTCTTAGTCTTGAGGTCGAGATCGACATCGCCGCTATAACGAGAGACAGCAGCATTGCCGCTGACGTCGGCGAAGTGGACATGGTCTTTTGCATACGAGACGTTTGCTTTTGCATTTCCAAGCCAGAAATCCTCAAACCAGACATCGTTACCCTCGAGCGCCAGCGCGACCTTGCCGACGTCACTATTTCCTTCTGTCGAACCTTTGACTCGAGCCACGCCTTCTATTTTTAAGTTGGCCAAGTGAGCGATGTCTTTGAACGCGACATGATCGCCTTCGAAATTAATTTTAAAACCTGTTTCAAAACCAATCCTTCCGTTGGAACGTCCTTTCGAGTCTGGCATCGCAAGTTCGGTGGAGTAGGTAATGCCATCTTTATCAACGTGAATTTCACCATGCCCCGACATTTGCGGAACACCAGCGATGATCGTCGATTTTTTATCGAGACCATCTTTAATAAGAATATCTTTAGCGCGAACCAGAGGTTTGCAATCCAAACCAAAGACAGGCAGTAGCGTTCCTCTGCAGGGCATCTCACCGTTGATCGTTAAAAAGACGGGCAAGCGCTTGTTTATAAATTGGAACAGGAGCTCGTTCACGTTGAGCGCCGGGACCTTAGCGAGGCCCGCGAGGGAGATGGTCTGAACCCCATTTTCATTTTTTAAATCGATCGCTATCGACTCTGCGGTCGCTTCGCCCGCAGGATTTCGAATGAGCAAGTTCGGAAGGCGTATTTGGTCATTTTTAAATGTCCCGGTGGTCTCGAGATGTCCAAGGCGAATTTTGTCGACGGCAAAGTTTTCCGCATGCGCTTTGAAATCACCGGTTGGACGAGCGTTGCGCGTGCGTTTGACTTTGCCTTCCACAAACGCGCGGCCCTTTAAAGGCGGAATTCCTTTTGACCAGCTTGAATTGGCGAATGTTTTTGTCACCCAATTGCGCATGGAATCTAGGACCAGTTCCGAGCGAAGCGAGAGTTCGTACTCCTTCAGATCCAACGCCTCAACATCACCTTCTCCTTTTGCGGCGGCGATAAAAAACGAATCTCCGCGGCGCACTTTCAGTGCTTCGACCTGCAGACGCGATGGGCTGGCGGTCATGGCCGCTTCGACATCTAAGAGCACGGTGGCGCTCGACTCTGGGTCACGCATGCGCACCGTTGCGCTTTCGACCGCTAACGAAAACCCATTTCGCTGTTTCTGCGCTTCGATGTCGGCGCCAGTCACGGCGATTACGATGTTCGGCTCTTCAAGTACTGCGTAGACCGAGACATCTTCGAGCCGAATCTTTGAGATTGGAATTTGATTCAGCGACTCAAACAATCCATCAAGCGGTTTGCCGCCACGTCTTTTTGATTTTGGAATTCGAATCGAGGCCCGTGCGCCGGTAATTTCAATCGAAGTCAGACGAAGCTTTCCCTGCAGAAGTTGCCATAACGAAACCGTCGCGTGCACGCGTTGAATTTCGGTCGGGTCGAGAAGAGCTTTGATTTCGTCTTTTGGAAAAAGGCGCACACCTTCAAGAGTGATTCCGAGAGGCAAAAAATGAACATCGACAGAGGCCGGCAAAATCCTGACGGGCGAATGATCTCGGCTCTCGTTTTCAATTTGTACGAGGACCCACGAGCGAAGTTTGGGCAGCTGAGTACTGCCTAGCGCTCCGAGAAGAAAAAAGATTCCAGCGACCAGGCCGGTCATTGCCAGGAGGCGCACTTTTTTCGTCACTCATCGCCTCCGGACCATTCCATCAAAAAAGACTGAGCGGACTTGTAACCCGGTCGAACGCGCACGAGGCCGCGCATGAGATCGATGGCAAGTGCGTCTTGCCCCAAGCCTTTGAGCGAGCGTGCTCGTGCATAAGTCGCGGCAAATGTCGCCTCTGGATCTGCGGAGTAAAGGACTTCCAACTTCTCAGCTTCGCTCAAGGCATCGACAAAGAGACGAGCCGCGATGAGAAGATCGAGTCGTAACCAGTCGACGGCTGACGAGCCGGGTGCCTTCTCGAGTACGGAGAGCGCTTCAGAATGAAAGTCCATGAAGTGGAGACTTAAGGATAAATCGTAAGCGAGCGCAGGATGTTCGGCGGCGACTTCGAGAGCTCTCGTTACGATCAACGACTTTGCCGACGATTGTTCTGGAGTCAATCGCTCAGTCCTGCGGGCGAGGTCGTCGGCTTCAGGTGCCTCAAGATTGAAGTTCGCTTTGGCGATCACGTCGCGCGCCCAGCGAATTTGAAATGCGTCGCGATCTTCAAGAACATCTTTGTCAGATGGGAAGAGTGCTTCAGCCTCTTTCAGAAGTTTGTCTTCTTGCTCGACCAGGCGGTTTGCGCGCATAAACTCAAGCTCATCTTTGAGTTTCACTTTTCGCGCCTCGAGTTCGTCTTCGCGAACTTTTACGATCTGCGAGCGAACGTCACCGAACTTACGACTCCAGATATCGAGCTGGTGCGAAAGTACTAACTCACTCAACGCATTTTGCGATTTTGCGCCGTCGAAGATCGCGTCGATCTCGCGCTCGGAAGGCTTGATGCGCGAGAGACCGACGGCGTCAGCAAACTGCGCCCAGGGAATTTGCGCTTGATCGCTTGTGAGCTGAAGGACCTGTTGAAAGAAAACTGGGTAGAGGCCAACCGCATTGAAGAACTGAGCGCAGTCCTTTTGTTCATCACTCGACAGAACATTCATGTTCCAGCGCCGGATAAGGTCCTGAGCCACGGCCGCAGGGTTTCCGAGGTCGCTTAAAAGCGCGCCAATTTCAACTTCAAATGGAGTGGGCATCAGGACCTAATTATGCCAATAAAATCAAACGGAACTGGGTAATTTGCAGAGGTGATAGACCTTACCTAGACCGTCACGTTTGCCTCTTACTTGTTTACGCGCTCGACGTACTCGCCGGTTCTCGTATCAACCTTGAGCATATCGCCTTCGCTGATGTGCATCGGGACTTTCACCGTGTAACCAGTTTCAAGTTCCGCTGGCTTTTGTGCGCCGGTGACCGTGTTGCCCGCAAAATTCGGATCAGTTTTTGTGACTTTTAAAACGACCGAGTTTGGAACATCAACGCCGATCGATTTACCGTTGAATGTCATGATCACGCAATCGAGGTTTTCGGTTAGGTAATTCTTTGATTCGCCGACATCATCATCGTTGAGCGTCGATTGTTCGAAGTTCGATTGATTCATGAAGTTGTAGCCGCTCTCGTCTTTGTATAGGAACTGCATCTCGACCGTCGAAATGTCGGCTTCTTCAAAGCGCTCACCTTGTTTGAAAGTGAATTCACGGTTTTGGCCGGTGATTAAATTGCGAAGTTTAGCGCGGGTGAATTGGTTGCCTTTTCCCGGTTTCACGTGCTGGAAATCGAGGACGGTGAATGGCTGTCCGTCGTACAGAAGTTTCAGGCCTTTTTTGAAATCGCCGAGCTGGTGCATGCAAACTGTCCTTCGCTTTAACAAGATAAGATCTTGTCTTTATGGAAGATTTAGGGAGATCGGTCAACCGTGGGCGAGCCTAAGCGCGACGTTCCATGATTCGACGCAGCAGCGTTTCGAGAATCTCGCGCTTCTGATCCGTCTTCAGGGGTGGCGGTGGAGTCATCACTAGTCGTTGGTCTTGCGGCGAGTCTTCACCTTCACGTTCACGTTCACCTTCGTCTTCGTCGATTGACGCGGATTGCAGGCGCCGGCTCAACAAACGGTAACGATTTTCAATTTCACTCATCGGACCCAAAAGCCTGCGTGCATCTTCAAGAACTCGAACTGCGGCTTCGAGATCATTTCTGACCGTAAAAGCATCGGCGAGTGAAACTGCGCGTTCGAGTGCTTTTGTGTGCCGCTGCTGCAAATCAAGGCGCGCGTTTGGAACTTTCGAACCGGAGGATGTTGCTTCGCTGAGCAGCTCTTCAAGTTCTTCGTCTGCCTGATTTGGAACACCGGTGGCAGGCTTCATGTCAAAAACATCTTCGCCGTATTCGTCGGCGGTCAAAAATTCCCACTTTTTGACCGCCTGCTTGGCGCGTTCGTTGTCGGGATCAAGAAATAAAACCATCTTGAATGCTTTTAAAGCCTCTTTTGGTTTTCTTAGCTCGATCAGTGTTTCACCTAAAAGATGGTGGGCTAAAAGATTATCGGGGGAGAGTTTGGCAGCCCGCTCAAGGTGAATCAAAGCGTCGAGGGGTGCCTTCGAATCCAGCAAAACTTTTGCGTAGGCGACGTGGCCGCCCGCAAAATCCGGATTCGCCTGACAACCGAAGCGGCAAATGCGCTTGGCTTCATCCATGAGTCCCATTTTTCGATACGCTTCAGCGAGGGGCGCGAACACGCGGCTGCGCGGATTTCGTGCCAGTTCGAGCTGGTAACGCTCGACGAATTCGGAATTCACTTTTGGCGGATTGGAAGCAGCCATATAATAGTTCTTAATTCTGGCGCTTTTTTTGCCCTTAACGCAAGGACCTTGCGGCTTGAAATCTCATCAACGCCAAGGTTGAATGAGCCCAGATGATTATCTTAGGAATCGACCCAGGTAGCCAAGTGACCGGATTCGGTCTGATCCGCGTGGATCAAGGCGCTGCGGGCGTTTCGCATCTCTCGCACGGGGTGATTTCTCCGCCGTCCAGTCTCGAATTTCACGACCGTCTCGCCATCATCGCGCGCGAGATTGAAGCCTTGATCGAGCGAACGCAACCTGACATCGTGGTCGTTGAGCGGATTTTTCTTGGCAAAAACACCGACAGTGCGTTCAAGCTCGGGCACGTACGTGGTGTCGCGATCGCTTCGGCTATTCGCGCTGGATGCAAGTTTGTTGAGTACGCCGCGCGGGCCGTTAAAAAAGGGGTCACGGGCAGTGGAGCAGCTTCGAAAGAACAAGTTCAGTTGATCTTGTTTGCCGCTCTCGGTCTTCGAGGAACGAAGGTCAAATTCGATGCGAGTGACGCTCTGGCCTTAGCGTTTTATCACTCGCGTAACATGGAGATCTCGATTGCGGCCAACCGCAAGCCGAGCCGAAGGCACCGAAACGAGGTCGACCTGTGATTGGTTTTCTACAAGGGCAAATCATCGAAACTCATGACGACGGCTGCGTCCTTGACGTCAACGGCGTCGGCTACGAACTCAGCTGTTCGGCGACAACTCTCGAAGACATTTTGAGCATGGCGGGCAACGTTCGCCTTTGGGTTCATACATCTGTTCGCGAAGATGCGATCACTCTTTTTGCGTTTTCATCGGGCGTAGAAAAGCGCATGTTTCTTTCGCTTTTGAAAGTGAACGGCGTGGGGCCAAAAATGGCGATCAAAATCTTGTCGGCGGCTCCGACGAGTCTCCTGTCGCAGATGATCGAAGCGGGCGATGTCAAAGCACTTTCAGGTCTGCCAAAAGTCGGCAAAAAAACGGCCGAGCAGTTGATTTTGTCACTCAAGGGCAAGCTCGTGATGGCACCAGATGATGGAAAAGTACCGTTGAAAAAATCGAGTGCTCTGCTGCCGCGCTTTCAGGGCCCGCGTGCTGATATTTTATCGGCTCTCGTCAATCTCGGGTTTCGGTTGCCCGATGCCGAGCGCGTCGTCGGCAATTTGCCAGATGATGTCGAAGTGCAAACGGGGATTCGCACCGGACTCCAGGCTCTCTCGGGAGGATTCTGAAAATGGAAAAGAATTTGGATCGCGCAAAAAAATCTTTGGCGACAGAAGCCGGTTCGTACACGACAGAATTCTTAGCCCCTGAAACCGGTGCTGAACTCGATGCTGCCTTAGCGGCGCCCACTCGAAAAGCGGCACCGACTGCCGATCGCGCGGTGGTTCAAGGCGAGCGCATGGACGGCGACGCTTCGTGGGAAGTGTCGCTTCGCCCGCAAACCTTTGAAGAATTTCCGGGCCAAGGGAAAGTAAAAGAAAAACTCAAAGTCTTCGTTGAGGCCGCAAAAGCCCGCAGCGAATCGCTCGACCATATCTTGCTCAGCGGGCCCCCGGGCTTGGGCAAAACGACTCTTGCGACCATTATTGCAAACACGATGGGCGTCGATATCCGCACAACGTCGGGGCCTGCGCTCGATAAAAAAGGCGATCTCGCGGCGATTCTCACGGGACTTAAGCCAAACGCGGTTTTGTTTATCGATGAGATTCACCGCTTGAGCACGGTCATCGAAGAATATCTCTATAGCGCAATGGAAGATTTTTACATCGACATCATCACGGGTGAAGGTTTGGGCGCACGCTCGATGAAATTCCAGTTAGCACCGTTCACTTTGATCGGTGCGACGACACGCGCAGGTCTTTTGAACGCGCCCTTCCGCGACCGTTTCGGCATCGTCGAGAGACTTTCGTTTTACGACAAAGCGACGCTAGCGCAAATTCTATCTCGCTCAAGCAAACTCCTGGGCACAGAGCTTCGTGAAGCTGGCGCGATGGAAATCGCTAAGCGCTCGCGCGGCACGCCCCGAATCGCGAACCGACTTTTGAAGCGCGTTCGCGATTACGCTCAAGTCAAAGGCGACGGCACGATCACTGAAGAGCTAGCGAACTACGCGCTCGACCAACTCGAAGTCGATCACTTAGGTCTCGACGATATGGATCGCCGCATTCTCACTTTGATCGACGAAAAGTTCGCCGGTGGTCCTGTTGGCATCGAGACGTTATCGGCGGCCCTCAGTGAGGAGAAAGATACGCTCGAAGAAGTCTACGAGCCGTTCTTAATCCAAGAGGGCTTACTCCAGAAAACGCCACGCGGCCGAATCGTGACCGAGCTCGCGAAAAAGCATTTACGCAGCACTTAAAGTTTTAGTATTGGTCAGGCGTGAGCGCGCGCGGGGCGGTCTGTAGGCGCTGAAGCCCAAACGCGACTCCACTGGCGCCTCCGTAGCACGTTGCTATAACATCCGCGCCGAGGCTGAATTTGCAAAAAATATTGTCTCGAAACAACTTTCATTTAATCGAGCTTTTGTGGTCACACGTTGATCCGAATATGTCCCGTGAGCACTCTGACTGACGGCGCAGGTCTCGCGCCATCGCCTCATCGCACGAGCGCATAGCTAGACCAGGCGTGATGTTTTTGATTTCGATAGGCTCGTGCTCGACAGTCAAGCGGAGGCGACTGTACAGTCTGAATTCGTTTTGATAGCTTGAGGATCTCGGTAACGACCATCATCTGGCGCAGGAGTTTGAGCCTTGCGATTTTCAATATGACATTGAGTCAATGACGAACCTCACGCCTGAATTTCTCGCGCATGCGTGGGAAGTCTTAGTTCTTTTTCTGGTGCCGTTTGGCGGGGGCATTCCGGTCGGTGTTGTCGTGGCAAAAAAGTACGCGATCGAATGGCCATTGACGAGCTTTCTGTATTTCATTTCAGATGTAATGCTCGCGATCGCGTTTGAACCGCTGCTCCGTTATTTTTTGAAGAAGAGCGAAACGGTACTGGCCTTTGCGAAGATGCGCGAGTCGCTTTCTAAATCGTCTGGCTGGATCATCACGCAGTATGGAGCTCATCCCGGCGCCTTGGCACTCGTGCTAATAACATTCGGCAGCGATCCGATGACGGGTCGAAGTGTATCGAAAGCGCTCGGGCACGGAATTTTTTCGGGCTGGGCTCTGGTCATTCTTGGCGACATGATTTTCTTCGGCGTCGTGATGGCGTCAACGCTTCTACTGAACAATATTCTTGGCGACGGAACGTGGGCTGCCGTCATTATCACCGTTGTCTTGTTGGCGTTTCCTGCCGTTCTTCGCCGCTTTAAAAAAACAAAAAAAGCTGAGATGTAAGGGCAGAGGGCGTGCACGCGTTCAGGATCTTTAAGGTTCGCTGCACCAATAAGTTGTGCGCGAGTAGTAGCTACGCTCCTCATCTGCCAAAAGGCAGCGCTTATAATAAAACATGAAGTCATTGGGCTCGCGCTTTTTCTGATTCTTAGAGAATGTAAAATTATCGGCTCCGTACGAATACGGATCGGCATTTGTGAGCGGCGTTTCTGGTTCGGTTCCCAATCGGGTGTCGCTGACTGAAGCGCAGCCGCTCAGTGAACCAAGAAAAGCAGCTGCTAAGAGTGGTCGTAAAAACAGGGCGCGAAGTCTCATGCTCCTAGTTTAATCTCACATTTGAGTTTGGCGCTATGCCTAGACCTGAAGCCTTTTCGTCACAGGCGAAAGTTGTTCTTTCACCACAGTTTTAAATCTGGCTCGCCGAGAGCTTGTTGGTGACTTTCTATTTGCCCCTGGAAATCGAGTCTATTCAATAGCTTAGAAAGGTCGCGCCGAATCTGTGGTGGATATCGTGAAGGCCTTTAAAGCTGGCTTCAAGTTTGCTCATAAATAAGGAAATTCCAGCTAAAACCTTGTTTGGATTGGGCAGCATGTTTTTACAAAGAACGATTAGAAAACGAGTTTCGGTCACCGGGATTGGCCTCCATACCGGTGAACAGGCGTCTCTAACTTTCCGGCCAGCGCCGCCGAATTCAGGGATTCACGTTGTTCGCAGCGATCTTCCGGGTTCGCCATCGATTTCAGTCCAAGCCGAACATGTTGGCGCGACCACGATGGCAACGACGCTGCGGGGATCAGCGTTTTCAGTTTCAACCGTTGAACATTGTTTTTCTTCGCTGGCGGCATTTCGTATTGATAATTTAATTATCGAATTGAGCGGACCCGAGATTCCGATCGGCGACGGAAGTGCCCGCGTTTTCATGGAAGCGCTTTTGGCGGCGGGACTTGTTGATCAAGATGAGCCGCGTCGATACGCCTACATCACGCAGCCAATCTTTTACGGCGACGGCGAAAAGCATGCCTATGTCGTTCCCTACAATGGTTTACGGGTGACGTGTACGATCGACTTTAGCCATCCTTCTATCGGCCGTCAGTCTTACGACTTAGATATCAATGAGACGACATTTGCGCGCGAACTCGCTAGTGCACGCACGTTCGGTTTTTTAAAGGACGTCGAAGCCATGCGTGCAAAAGGCCTTGCACGAGGCGGAAGTCTTGAAAACGCCGTCGTTCTAGATCAGGAATCCATCATGAACCCGGAGGGTTTACGTTTCCGCGACGAATTCGTTCGGCACAAAATGCTTGATGCGCTTGGCGATCTGGTGACACTCGGGATGCCGTTGATGGGTCACGTAGTTTTGTACAAAGCCGGCCATGACGTAATGAATAAGCTCGTGCGAAAAGTTTTAGAGTCGAAAGACTCTTATCGCCGCCTCGAGCTCGGGACCGAGATGCCAAGCGTTCCCGACTTCGAGATTCCTTTCGAACCTTCTTTTTCTTCACCGCTCGCGGCGCTTCGGCGTTGAGCGAGAGTTCCCAATTCAAAATGTAAGCTGCCCCAATCTTCGGTGATCAAAACGGGTAGGTGCGCCCGGCGCGCTCGCGCGAGCATCAGTGGATGTGGGTGCCCGTAACGAACTTTCCGGGCGCTCGCGATGATCATTTTGAGTTGCGGCAAGCGCGCAAGTAGCTCACTCGACGTCGATGATTTTGACCCATGGTGCCCGGCAATTAGAATGCGCGCCGACCTGACGGTTGGCGAACGACTCCATTCACGTTCTTCGGCCGACGGTGAATCGCCGGGGAAAATAATTCTGTTTTCGATAAAAACTTGGCTGAAATCATTCGCCGAGCGAAGTTTCAAATGTGAAGGGCGCGAAAGAAAGATTTCACGCGCGAGTGGTGGGCTTGTGCAGTGCGGGAGATTTGAAATCAACGTCTCCTTGCCGCGATTCGGGCTCGGACCGCCGGGTGAAAACTCAACGCAAAGATTAGGGAGAGCTTTAAGGGCGTTACGCGTAAGACCGATGTGGTCCCAGTCCCAGTGGCTGTAAAAAACCTCGTTGTCTTTCGTTTCGCACGCAGTGCGAATCTGTTTCAGGGGCGCGTATTCACCGCCAATGTCGAAATGTTGGCAAAGCGAAGGGCTTTTTAGCGTGGACCAAGCACCTTGACCGATGTTCCAGACAATCAGTTCATTTTGAAAGTCGATAGTTTGAGCGCGCGCGGGTGGGGCGCTTAAACAGAGCAGTAAAGCAAAAACTGCGCTCAATCGTTTCTGCCACTGGCGCCGCTCCTTAAAAAACAAGAGCCAGAGGGTCAAAATCAGAACGTAGGGAATGAGAAAAAAAGTCGAAACTTCGACGGGATCCCAGTTGGTCGGCAGGCGGTCGGCGACATGACTGACGAGCCAGAGAGCGCAACCCCAGGTTTGGTCGGCGAGCCACGCAAATCCGCTAAAGGTAAATCCGGCGAGTGAAACCGGGAATAGGACGAGGCTCATCATTGGCGCAAAAATGACGTTACAAACGAGCGACCACAGCGACGGAACGCCAATTGGAAGTAGCGCAGGTATGAGCGCTAGATAAATGCTGGCGTTCACGTAAATGGCCGACTTCAGTTTTTGCCAAAAGGATTCGGTTATACGATTGGTAAGAAATCCGATGGCAAGCGCCGCAATCCAGCTCAAAAACAAAGAGCTCAGGGACAGCCGATCACTGCAAACGATCATGGTGAGAAAACCGGAAACGCTGATAAGTTGAGCACGCGTCCAGTTCCAGCCCTCACGTGTTGCGAGCCGCGAGAGTGTCCACTGCAAAAATGCGCGGAGAACAGGAGGCGAGGCGCCGGTCATCAACGTAAAAATCGCGAGCACGAAAAAAATCACACTCGTCTTTACGGATCGTCGAGACGTTTGGCTGCCAAACTTTTTGGCGATGTGCTCTAGGCAAATGAGGTGGGAGCCCGACACCACAAGAAGGTGAATCAGTCCCATTTTCACAAATGCGATTTTATAATTAGCGGCTTCTGTCCCGTGCTGGAATCTTTCGCCGCAAACAATAGCAGCGATGAAGGGAGCATGTGCAGTTCGCGGGCACGCAGAAATGCAAATCTGATGAAGTTGTTCGATGAGCGGTGCTGAACCAAGAGGCGCCTGCATTCGCAGCAAGAGTGCTAACAAAATCGAAAAGCCTAAGAAAACCAGCATAGAGAGTGACCAGTGCAAACCCAAATGCCACCCGAGATGTGTTCGGTTGGTGAAAGAAGCTGTAAGACGGCCGACTTTCGGATGTAAGGTCAAAGACAGACCGTTTTCATACAACGTTAAGAAATTATTTTATTTGAGTTATTTCAGGTATTTAAATCATGCCCTAACCTTCAGCAATCAGCTGAAACCCTTATTGGTCTTACGGTCTAAGGTCCAGAAAGAAAGCGTCTCCACAGATGATGTGGATAAGTAGGTCTGGGACACACATGGTCCTTGGTCCACGCTTGAAATGCGACTTCTTTGCAGACGTGAGTGCGATCCTCTAACATCTAGCTAACAGGATGTTATCTAAAATGTTTTTTGGATTTTTTCGATCATTGACGGTCGCCGGGACGGGGCTGTTGGTTGCATTCACTTCAGGCTGCGCATCAACGCTGTCTTCAGATTCGTCTTCAGATTCGTTTTCGAAGGCGGCTGCTCATTCGTCTGCCGACTCAAAACGAGTCCAAGCGCTTCAGCTTCGTTTGCGAAAACAAGCGGCGCTCCTTCAGGATTTAAAAGAACGAAACTTCGTTCTCGAAAAACGCGAGCATCTGCGCAAGGCCGCCGAAATCGCGATCGATGAGGAAGGCGTGTCAATTGCCTCGACAGCTCCGTTGTTGAAACCAGAGGCGCTGTCAGCGCGATTACGTTCGCCCGCCGCGGGCGTCGCGCCGGCCCTGCCTGTCATGAAGGCACTAGTAGTCAATGCAGCTCGTAAAGACGTGACGCCGATTTCGATTTCCCCGGAAAAAACTGGCGAACACTACCTCTACTCGAAAATTCTCGAAACGTACGGTGCGCGAAATGCTGTCGAACTCGAGAAGACCCTCGAGCTCCTCTTGAAAACTTACCCTGAATCGGTCTTTGCCGATAACGCGATCTACATGAGCGGGCTTTTGGCGTTCGAGTCGGATGACTACCGAACAGCGCTCAAGCAATTCGATAAACTTCTCCAAGAGTACCCACGAAGCAACAAAGCGGTTGCGGCCCTTTTTGCAAAAGCATCGATAGAGAAAAGAACCGGTCGTGTCAGCGAAGCTAAGCGCGGTTTTCTCCAACTTCGCGATCTTTACCCTGGCAGCCCCGAAGCGGCTCGCGTTTCGGTTGAGCTCAAACTTCTTGAATCAGCATCTTTGAAACACCGGGAGTCTTAAAGCGTGGGCCTGTTTAACACTAAAACTCTGTTACTCGCGGTTCTTGCGGTCGTGCTGGTGAATGCCCCGGTGTCGCACTTTGCGGGCGCGCAAAATCTCGACGAAGCGATCGATGCGGAGCTTGATGAAGTTTCGGGAAGCGGCCTGGAAACGAAGGCGCCTTCGACCGCTCCGGCGACCGCAAGCAAAAGTGGTCTCGAAGATATTCAACTCGATGAGGGTGAAGCAAATTCTTCGGCCCCCAAGCAGGCAGAGATTCCGGTTTCCGAGAAGCCAGCGCCTGTCATCGAGGCCGGGCCCATCGTGAAAGCGCCGGACTCAAACCGCGGCGGCGACGTCGTCATCGACGCGCCCAACTCATCTTATGAAAAACGTTTAGGTCAACTCACTCGGGGATTCAAGCAAGTCCCCGATGTGAATTGGGATGAAATCATTGGCGAGCGGCGCCAGGAGAATTACTCGCTCCAGCGCGGCGACACGCTCTGGGATATCAGCCAAACGTTTTTTGGCGATGGGTTTTTCTGGGCCAAGCTGTGGTCGCAAAATGGTGTGATTGAAAACCCGCACCAAATCGTGCGTGGTAAAGCCATTCGATTTGTGGCGGGCACCGAAGGCGACGCGCCGGCCATTGGGGTGATGGATGTTCGTGTGGCATCGAACAGCGAAGTGATATCGATGAATCCACTCTCAGAACCCCAACAGGTTGCTCCGACCTACCGTGAGCAAGTTCAGGCCGAAGTGACCCAGGCCGAAATTGAAAACGGGATCGTGGTTGAAAACGAAGAGTTAATCCCCGCACCAGATATTCCGCCAGGCGAGAAACGAATCGATACGCTAAAAACATTGCCGAAATCTTTTAAAGAAACGCGAGTTGAACTGAATAGCCGCTATGACTCAAGCGGCCTTGAGATTGCTCCGCCGCGCAACGCAGATCGGGCCGCGTCGATTTTCGTCAATTCGTATGTTTTAGATCAAGCACCGGGCACCATCGGTCGCATTGACGAAATTGAAACGCAGGAGCGCGTTGCCTCAAACGGGCAGGGCGTTTTTGTCAGGCTAAATAAAGAAGTCCAGCAGGGCAGCCGAGTCTCATTCATCCGGTTGCGTGGAAAACCAAAAGGTTCAACGGGGCCAGTCGTCGATGTCTTGGGCATCGGGATCGTCGATGGCGTCGTGAAAGAGAGTTCGAACACCTATCACGTGACGATCACCACGACATTGGCACCTGTTGAAAAGGGTGCGTTAGTTTTAGAGGAAGCGCCGCCGCTCATTCAGGTTGACCGAGTTGGTCGACGAAGCGAAGCGCGAGTCAGGATCATCGGCGGCGAATTTGACGATCAGCGAAAACTTTTGGGCGCGCCTGCAGTCGTCTATCTTGGTGGTGGGCAAAACATGGGCCTTCAAAGAGGTGACATTCTTGGGATTGAAGCTAGGCGCGGAACGCGCCGGGAAACTCGTTACCCTAATTACAGTCACGCCATTGCCGTTTTAAAAATTGCCGACGTTCGTTCAAATGTCGCGACGGCCCTCGTCGTTTCTGCGATCGAGCCCATCACCATCGGTGATTTTACAAGCGGCGCCCTTCCCGAAGGTAAGGGCGGATTGCACGCGGAGACCGCTGATCAAGCGACGTCGGCTTTCGGACGAAAAGAACCTCTCGATATTCCTTAATTGCTTCCGGGCGCGAGTCTCGGACTTGCAGTGACCGGCTTCTTCAAAGCGAAGGAGCTTTTTTATGTCCGAGACGCTCTCGATCGCGAGTCTCTTTCTGCCTGCCTCTTCTCTATCACTTTCTGATTTCGATCCAAGATCGGCGCCTGAGCGCAGCTCGGTCACACTGAGTTCAGATGTCGCGGAAAAAGTTGAGCGCGCGGCTTTACTTTTCCGCGACATTGACGCCCAAGTGCTCTCTCCCTTTCATCCTTCATATCCCACCGAATTTTTTGATCTTGAGCAGCCACCACTTTTTCTCTCATGCCTTGGAGACGTGAGCGCTTTGTCCGCGCGTCGGCGTATAGCGATCGTCGGAAGCCGTGAACTTTCGAATCGATGCGAGCGCTGGATGGAAAGTGAATTGACGCGATTTCTCAAAATGAGTGACGACACGGTGATTATCAGTGGTGGCGCGCGGGGCGCTGATCAGGCCGCGCATTTGGCAGCCGTTCGAACAGGACGACCGACGATCGTGTTTTTGCCTTCAGGGCTGAATCAAATTTTCCCGGGCGATCTGAAAGCCTGGGTTTCACCAATTTTAAAAGCGGGCGGCGCGATCGTGAGCGCGTACGCACCTGACGACTCGATTCGAAATTTTCGCTTTGAGGGCCGAAATCGTTTGATCGCGGCTTTGAGTCAGCTGGTTTTTGTCACCGAGGCCTCGCGGCGAAGCGGCTCGGTGATGACGGCTCGACTGGCGACGGAGCTAGGTCGCGATCTGTGTGTGCTGCCAAGTTTTCCAGGCGAAATGGTGGGTCAGGGAACGCTTGATCTCATGGTGAATGGCGCTGAGCCCATTCGCGACGCCGAAGATCTTTTTGCAATGCTTTGCCGCTCGAGCGTTCGGGCTCGTTCAGTTCCACGCGCGTTTCAGGCCCCAGCCGGCCACGAACATAAACAAGAAATTGGCGAACCACATGGCGACGAACGGCGGCAACTGACCTTTGCGCGAGAGTCCTTCCATCACGACATAGAGAATGTAGTAGGAAATAATAAAGCCAACTACAATGACGACTCCTCCTGAGCGAACATTGCGACGGTTTGTCGTCGTGCCAAAGCCGACGCCGATCAATGCGAACAAGACGCAAGCAAAACCTAAAGCGGTTCGCTTGTGAAATTCAGTCTTTAGTTCGACTTTGTCGTCAGATTTTATTTTTGGGCTCGCCAGTCGTTCATTCAGCTCCTCGATGGTCAGAGACGGAGGCGATTTCTGACTGAATTGAGTACTCACCGGATCTTGTAAAGAGATGTCGTAAGTTGAAAAGTCGATTTTTGTATGACGACCTTCAGAGGTCCGATGAATACTACCGTCAGTGAGCCGCAAAGACGCCGAGTGGCCGCCGCTGGTTCGGTCTTGAACAATTTGTCCTTCGCGCGCAATCACCGTAATCGGAGTTTCGGCAGTTTGCTCATCATAGATAAACACGTGCTCAAGACGGCCTGAGTTTGAGTCAACGTGGTTGGCGTAAACGATAAGATTAAAGAAGTCTTTTGAAAACGTAGCTTCTTTAATCGCGACCGTCGGCTTCTCTGTTCCAACTTTCGTAATCAGGAGTTCGAATTGTCGGTTGCCCCAAGGGGCGATGTGAAACGATGTCTGTAGGCTCAAGATTCCGATCAGCAAACTTAAGATCACGGCGGGCGCGATGATCGAAACCATGCCGAGGCCCGAGGCTTTGAAGGCAACGATTTCCGAGTCAGCGCTCATCCGCGAATACGTCATGAAGACGGCAAAGAAAAGCGACATCGGAAAAAGAATAGGGAGAAAACTGGTTGAGAGATACGCCA
This sequence comes from Bdellovibrionales bacterium, assembly GCA_043732445.1. Taxonomy (GTDB): domain Bacteria; phylum Bdellovibrionota; class Bdellovibrionia; order Bdellovibrionales; family JAMPXM01; genus CAJYOV01. Next base: position 21,054 of record JAYTHQ010000410.1, read on the forward strand.
TCATCTCGGCGATCACATAAATTTTGACGCCGTGGACGATGACTTGCTCCGTGAGTCGAAGCGCCTGGAACATCAGTAAGATGACGATGAAAACCGCGACGCCCATAAAGAACGTCGGAATCATTTCTCCGAGGATGTAGCGAATCATCAACCGCGCACGCATGACGAAACTCTATAGCAACCGGTAGGGTTTGTATTCGCCTAAACGGAAGCCAGCGAGTCTTTCGATAACGTCGCTCGTCCAGAGTCTCAGGTCTTTCCAGGACCATTCGGACCATGTGCGTCGCGGATCAAAGAACCAATCTTGCGAAGTGACGAGTTGGCTCATGATTTTCGGATGAGTCCCGTCGAACTCGCGAAGTCCGTATTGGCGGTCGTACTCAAAATTTTCGAACTCGCGGTCTTTCTTCTCGCCGTGCCACCATCGATTGAGAAGTTTCGACTTCTCACCCATCACTTTCGGAGGCTTGACCCAGCCGTAGTGAAAAACCCGGCCACCCGACGGCTTCACCTGGGGCTTTTCGCCGTTAACGCGAAAACCTTGTGCGTCGTTGTGCGAGCGAATGCCTGAGCTGCGGCGCACGAGGCGAATTTCGTTACGATACCAACGTCGTGACGCTGCAACCGTTGAGTAGCTTCCGTAAAAATGAATGTATTTAAACAAGAAACCTTGAACACGCTGATCGGCCGCGGAGTCTTCAAGGTTTTTACGAATGGCTGGGTAGTCGTCTTCATGAATGACTTCGTCGGCCTGAATGTAGAGGCACCAATCGTACTGGCAACGATCGAGCGCTTCATTTGTCTTCTCGCTCAAGATCAAGCCGCCTTTGGTTTTTTGCGTATCCCAATAAGAATCGAAAATTCGAATTTTAGGATCACCAATGGCGAGAATTAGGTCCTTTGTTCCGTCGTCTCCCTGGCCAATACCGACGACCATCTCGTCGACCAAAGGCAAGGCGCTGCGAATGCTTTCTACCACAGGGTAGCCCATCAAGATGCCGTTCCGGATAACCGTAAAGCCGCTGACTTTCACTTTTCCAATCATCCTCTAGCTCCGCACATCGTTTATCTCTATCAACGCCCTGTATCGAAGTCCACTGCATTGACCTCATCCGCGCTCGGTGGCGAGAATGATGGGGGAGCGAATTTTGACATGCGCAAAGTGATGTTGGTGATCGACGATATTCAGCAGATGACAGGTCTTGAGGCCTTCTTGCGTCGACTCGGTTTTGACGTCTTGACGCTCGGCAAAGACTCTCAAGTTCCCGATGCTTTGCTGAGTTTTACGCCTGAAATAGTCATCGCGAGCGCGCGTGGTCGAAACGTCGATGGTCCAAAACTTTCGGTTCGTGTAAAAAAGTTGGTGACGCCTCCACCACGGGTGGCGATTTGTTTTTCAGGTACGGCACCGATTCTTTCAGCCGCAGACTTA
>JAYTHQ010000411.1:0-2376 GCA_043732445.1 Bdellovibrionales bacterium
ACCTGGCCGCCACCAAGCTTGATAATTTCGATCAGCTTCGGATCGGTGATGTTGAGAATATATCGAACGCTGCGAATGACGTCGTTGTTGATCATCGAGCAGAAGTCTCCCAGGAAATCACCTGGCCGTCACGGTCCCAGAGCCGATCAACGTCGGCGAAACGCGATCTCTTGTTTTCACGAAGGCTAGTGACGCGCCGCACGTGTGTTTTGAGAGCGCCTGAACGTCTGCTACCTTGCTAACAAGTTCACCGCTACCAGGAGCTTCAAGTTGCGCGCATCGACTCTTTTTGCATCAGGAATTTTAGCTCTCACTTTATCATCTGCGGCTAACGCCCTAGAGCGCGAACCAAAGCCCGAAAACAAAGTTTTGCAGCCGGCCACCCGCTACAGTGGCAGCACACCGATCGATCTTAGCAACGGCTTACTGTTCAACAACGGCACCTACGGCGTTCGTAACGAAGACTACGAGGCGTGGGCAAAGGCCGCGACTCTCGTTGCAGGCTTGAGTGAGCGAAATTACTCTTACACCCAGAAACCTCAGTTCGTGACGGTCATGAAAGAGCAAGTTCGGTGGGGCGATGCCGCGATTACGAATTGGAAAAACACGACGAACGAATATCCGGATGCAGTTCCTTATGCGAAAGCGGCAGTTGAAAAAATGTTGCCGACACTCAATAAAATGAGGTCGGCAACAGAAGCGGCCGATAGCGCCAACGAGAACGCCTGGGCATCGGCCGAATCAGACGCGCGCCGCGCGCTCATCGAATTCCGCGTTTCCTACATGCAAATGCATAAGAACGTCCAAGCCCGCCAGCTGAAGTAAGCGCCCGGCGGCCGAAACTGACGTTCACTGAGCGTTACAATTCGGCGACGAAGCGAAGACCGATCGTTGTCTTTGCGCCCGCGAGCAAGGACTCAAGCGAGCCTGTTTTCTTGATCCAAATAACACGGGCCTCGAGACGATGAACTTTTTTACGATCTTCACTCGATTGGTAGCGCAGCTCAACTCGCGACTTTGCCTGTAATTTCAGATCTCTCGCCGAATTCAAAACGACTTTCGCCCCCATCCGGGCAAAGTCGACGAACTGGATATCATGAAAAAAATCTTCCCGGTAAATTTCGTCGGTCGTAATCAAAACGGCCTCGTCTTCGCGACGCGCGCGCGGGTGCATGCGTGCTGTCGAGACTGAACGATCGCGCACTTTTTGAACTTTGACGATTAGCTGGTCCAAATCCGAAAACTCCAATTCTTCGTCGACCAAAACATGCTTCACCAACGATCTGATGGCAAACCGGGCCTGGGAATCGATCGACCGAGAAATTGTAATGAGACCTGCCTGCGGAAATGCCTTTTGCATTTTTTGAATCGTTAAAACGTGATCCATGCGAAACGAAGGCAAACGTGCGATGAGGACATCAAACGGAAACTGCGAAAGGCCTTGTTGAATATCGACGAGCGACTGAAATTCACGAACGTTGTAAATCAGCGGGCGACTGACCGCTGTCCGCAGGCGTTGTTGGCTATTTCCGGGCGGACCGATGAGCGCTAGCTTCGTCAGCATAGATGATTGAGAACGCAAAAGCCGTGCTTCAAAAAACAAGCTCTCCTAAACTCAGATCAGCGCGCAAACCTAAGGCCCGACTGAAAATGCGACAGCGTATGTTTAAGTTCGACACTCTGGGGCGGGTCTTCGTGGGCGCTGAGCAGCGACTTAGCGGGGTTTAGGAGACTTTAACAAAAGTCGTTGGGCTTCGATCGCCGCCTCGTTTTTGTGTCGGCGTGCCAGCAATCTCTCTGCCTCTTCAAATCCCTGGATTCTGAAGGTCGCTTCGATCGACCCGGGAGCTTCTTTGAGGATCTCGCGCCAGATTTTCTTCGCTCGCCGGCCTTGCCCCATTCGCTCGCGCACATCGGCAATCACTTTTCGAATCACCAGACACTTTTGTCGGCCGACCGTGCGTCCTTCACCGATTTTCAAGCAGTGCTCAAGAAGCGCCAGGCCTTTTTCAATTTTGATTCGGTCGGGCTTCAATGTTCCAAGCAATGTCCGTCTTGGTTTTTGAAACGCATCTAAGATAAGGCAAAGTCCGTAGCGGTACATGAAGATAATGTTGTTCGGGACGCGCTCGCAGAGTTTCCGGTAGCACTCGCCACTCCGGCGAAGATCACCACCTAGAAATTTAAGAAGACCCTGGTTATTGAGTATGACCCAAGGCAGGTGAACGAGCTTTTGACCGTCGACTTCGCCCTTCACGGCACTCTCGTCGTCTTTTGAAAATCTCCCGGCATAGACGACCTCGATCGCATCGAACGCGGAATGGTCGAGAATCGAATTGTTTTCTTCGATCGGCTCCCAGCGCAGGCGCTTTTGAT
>JAYTHQ010000412.1:0-2373 GCA_043732445.1 Bdellovibrionales bacterium
GACAAGCCACTCTGACCAACTTCGATAACTGGAATCGGCGTGCTGAACGCTTTCAAACGTGCATATCCCACGTCCATGGCCATCAGCCGACCACGCTGATCGACGAGCATCAAAATTTCTTTATCCCGCGACATCGAAACCGGTTTCACATCGTGAATGATTTGCGTCGCAACCGTTTTGCCGCGCTTTTTGTAAGAGAGTCGAAGTGAGCCGTTGTCGGTCGTGTCGATCGTGACGTCTCGTTCGAAGTCAGCGACCGTGACTGACGGGATTGCGAGATCGGGCTCGGTTAAATTGAAGACGACTTCTTCGCCGCGATGTAAGAGTGTCAGGGTCTGGTTTGTCAGGTGGGCGAAGTCAGATTTTTGAGTCGGGAATGTTTCGGTATTTGCGGCGGTCAGTGAGTCTTGAACCAGTTGAATGTGGGCAAGATCGGCTGCCGAGGGCAGCGCATTTTCGCTGCGTGTCTCTTGGACTGAATCCGCCGCAAAGCTTGGTAGCCCGTACGTGACAACCGAAGCGATCGCGAGCTGAAAACTAAGAAGTAAGCTGAGCGTCCGTTTGAAGATCTTCATGAAGCCCAGAAAGTTCAAGATCTGGGCCTCTTTAGAGGATCTTGGGGGCGACTAGGTTTAGCTAGGCGCCAATTCGGCTGTCGAACTTTTATTCAAGAGCCAATCTAGGCCGGCCGTCTGGCGGTTAGCTTCAAAACGGTATTGATAGACCGAATTCATTTAGTGCGAAGTTCGTCATGATCTTCAAATCTACTTCGACGTCGCGATCTTTATAGAGCGCTGTTGTGAGATGTAGAAATGGCATTGGAATGATGTCGACCCACTCGCCGTTCACGGGTGCCATCCACTTCAATTGATACGAATCAAATTCTTCGCAGCTTGTGGTTTTTCGGCCTCGGCGATCCATGAGTGTCTGGCACGCCACTGGCGTTTCTCGTGCGTAAATACCAACGGAGTAGCCGAACGTCGTTCGCGTTCCAAGTTTGATCTGTTGCCCGATTTGGAATGTGCCTGCCAAGTTGTCGTAGCAGTCTTTAAACATTCCGCCGATGACTAAAAATCCGTCGGTCGACACATACTCAAGGCCGACACCAGGCGTAACGACGGTTTGTCCGTTTCCGATTTTGCGCGGCATCTGGTCGGCAACGTCTTTGTCGATGGCGAACCCGTGGACCACGATCGAAGGAATCACGAGACTAAAATGAGATGGGCCCTTCTTCGGGGCCGTGTCGGTCGCGTGAATCGACGAGACGGGCTCGTTTTCAGTCGCAGCTATTGCTGTAGCTTCGCTCTCGGCTGCGGCGGCTTGAGCAAATCCTGAAAACAAACAAAGAGCGATCGCCGTCTTGGCAAAAAGGTCCACCATGACCTCCTCTTAGAAAGACGTATCGAAAAACAAAGAAGGTGAGTCGGCAGAGAAAAAGCTGCGAGGTCGAATAGGACCTCGATCCAAGCTTTAAGTGTCTCCAAATGTTTCACCCTAGACGTCTGGCTCCTTGATCCTCATCGCAAATCCGGATCGGGTCACAGAATCGAGTGGACTAAGAGCGTCTGGCCTTGCGCGCGGGCGGGCACCGCTGCCGAAGGCGCCGACCCCTTTCAAAGCGATCGACAGCGAACGTCGAATTGTGGCGATCAGGCAGGGGCTAAAAGCGAACATCGCGAGTGATTTGGTCGAGTTAAAGACCAGGCCGCAACGGCGTAGCGATGACGTCAGTTTCATTCTTCGCTAGACTTGAACTTATGAGACTCGACGTTCCGCGCCCCGATGCTTGGGATCACCTTTCTGAGCAATATCGTGCAGCCCTTTCGTTGAAAGAGCCTGCGCTCAATATTCAAATTTATGCAGGCGTCGGTCACGCGGTGAGCGAAATCGCGAAAGCCATCGCGAGACTTTTTACGCACAAGAAAACGATCGCGGTGATTTCCGGCGTTGATCCTGCGTTCAACTCGGTCGCGGTTGAATTTTCGCAAGAAGGCTTTATCGTCAAAAGCATCACGCCCGCAGAGTCGGCGAAAGCCGAGACATGGGCGCCGCTGATGGATGAGCTGCTGTTTGTTCTCACCTGCGATGACGACCCAATTACAGGCCGTCGTTACCCATTTGAGTCATCGACGTTTGTTGGTAAACGCGTGTTTAGACTTCACGTCTCGCATGAAGCGCATCGCTGGGAGGCGCCGAAACGGCCAGACCCGTTTGTCGCGCAGATCTGGAGCCTTGCTCCAGACCGCGCGTTGATGGTGGCAGGCGAGCGTTGCAAGCTTGAGCCACAGCTTGCACCAACGCTTTTTTGGAAAAGTGAAACCGATGTGAACATCACTGAGAGTTTGAACGCGCACTCAGTCGAAGAGCTCACAA
>JAYTHQ010000413.1:0-2369 GCA_043732445.1 Bdellovibrionales bacterium
TTCAATCTAGAAAAGATCTTGGCGACTCACAAGGCGAAAAGTCTTAGGTCTTATCGGCAGATTTGATGACGGTCACAACGGTGTCCACGAGACGCTGAAACTCGCTAGCGGCAAAACGTCGCTCGCTGGGAAGTGCGTTCGTGAAGAGACCCAGCTCCGCGCCGTGATCGAGTTCAAACGTGCCGGCCACGCGTGCCCACGCTTGAGACGAGGCAGTAATGAGGCCATCACTTAATTCTGATTCGCCGTTTGGGTGCAGTCGTCTGTAAAACAATTGAAATGGAAGGCCCAACTGACGCCGTTTTGCAGCTCCCACTAACGACACGCACGTGACGCCTAGAAGTTCAGGATGGCGTTCGGTAAAGGCTTTGATTTTATCGATGGTGAAATAGCGAATCGCCTCGCGGCGCTCTTCGATGTCGTAGCCTAAAAATTTGAGAAACCGATGAAACCCCGGCCGATTTTTCTGAAGATCAAGCGCGTCTTCGGTCGCAATCGTTCCGCCGTGGGGGGTGCCAAGCGTAATGATCGAACAAAGACGCGAGCGTGAAACCAAATGCGGCGATTCCATCAAGCGCGCGCCAACCCCGCGCGCGACGAGACCGCCCATCGAGTGGCCAAAGAGGTGAACGTTGTGACTCTGCTCGGCCGGAAGTTCAGCGAGAACGCACTCGATTTTTCGAGCCGCGCGGTCGACCTGCTCTTCAAAGGCGCCGAATCCCATCTCGTCGACGGCGAAAAAAGCGTAGCCCGCGCCCTCGAGTGCAGGCTTCCAATGTTGGTTCATTGGACCAAGGGCCAGGGGGCCGAAGTGAAACTGATCGTCACCAAACGTGTTCAGGCCGTGAATGAAAAAGACTAGTGGCTTCGTGGGCATTGAAACTCGACCTTTCGACTGGGCGCTCGTCCTGATTTCATCACCAAACCCACCGAGATCTCAACACTTTGCGTTCAATCTCCGAAACGAATGATGAAGAAGCTCTTGGCAGAAGCAGAGGGACATCATGGGTGCAGTTGGTGCAGTAATCGTTTTAGCCTGCGTATTTGGATCGTTCATCGCGCAAGGTGGACACATTCATGTCGTTTGGCAACCATTCGAATTCTTGATCATCGGCGGCGCGGCGTTCGGCGGACTCATCATCGCAAACCCAATGTCGACAATCAAAATGATTGTGAAACTTGCCAAGAAGGCGTGGTTCGGGAAAACGCCCGGTAAGTCCGACTACCTCGAACTTCTTCAGATGCTCTTCCAACTCTTTCAGATTTTCCGTAAAGATGGTCCTCAAGCGGTTGAGCGTCACATTGAAGAGCCAGAAAAGTCAGAGATTTTTAAACAGTTTCCATCATTCTTAAAGAACCACCACGCTGTCGATTTCTTGTGCGACACGATGAAGATCACGTTGTCGGCCGATCTTTCGCAATACGATGTTGATGATCTTTTGAACGACGATATTAAAACGATTCACGAAGAAGAGCACGCGGCTCAACACTCGCTGAGTAACACGTCGGATTCACTTCCCGGTCTCGGGATTGTCGCGGCCGTTCTCGGTATCGTTCATACGATGTCGTATTTGACATCGGGCACGGAAGTCATCGGCGAGATGATCGGTGCTGCCCTCATTGGGACATTCATGGGTATCTTAATGTGTTACGGATTCCTCGGACCCACGGCTGCAAAGATTGGCCAAGACATCGGCGCCGAAGGTCGTTACCTCCAAGTGATTAAAGCGGCCCTCGTGGCGCTTCAGCGCGGAGCTCCTCCATTAGTTTGTGTCGAGTACGCTCGTCGTACGATTTTCCCGAACGATCGCCCGACATTTACTGAAGTCGACATGGCTACTAAGAGTGGAAAGAAAGCTGCGTAATGGCTGACAAGAAGCCTCTGATCGTCATTAAAAAAATCACGATCGTCCAGGGGGGCGGTCATGGTGGTGCGTGGAAGGTGGCCTTTGCCGACTTTATGACGGCGATGATGGCCTTCTTCCTCGTCATGTGGCTGATCAGTTCAGCGTCTGAAGAAGAAAAGAAAGCGATCTCGGATTACTTCTCGACCCCTTCAGTGATCGAGTATCAATTCCAAAACTACGGTGCGGAAATGACGCTCGAGAAACTTTTCTTAGATCTCGTCAACGAGCCACTCAAGACGCTTGAGAGTTTAGTTCAGCCCGCAGACCGCACGCCAAACGTGATGCATCTCGGAACTAAGAAAATTGCGATGGCTTACATGGCCGAGCAATTGGGAACGATGGCGAGCGACGTTAACGTGACCGCCGATTCAATTACGTTTGAGATCCCCGATAATCTGTTGTTCCGGTCTGGCTCCGCTGATCCGTCGCTTCAGTTCGTCCAGGTCATGGAGCGCGTCAAAG
>JAYTHQ010000414.1:0-2361 GCA_043732445.1 Bdellovibrionales bacterium
CGCGCGGCTCTCCCCTGGACGTCCGAGATCGCTGAACTCTCAAGGTCGCACAACGATGCCAACGTTCTCTGTCTCGCCGCTCGCTTCACAACATTTGAAACGGCCAAAGAGATGCTCAAAGTGTTTCTGACGACTGATTTTGAAGGCGGCCGTCACGCCGAGCGCGTTACCAAATTAGAACATCCACCGAGCTGCTAACTTTTCTTAAAGGAGAAGGCATGTCATCGTCAGAGCGCGCAACCGACAACCAAACCGTCACTGCCACATCACATCTCGCCAAAACCGATCCAGAGCTAACGGGCTGGCTCGCTAAAGAAGCCGATCGGCAAAAGTTCGGGCTCGAAATGATCGCCAGCGAGAATTATGCTTCACAGGCGGTGATGGAAGCGCAAGGTTCAATCCTCACAAATAAATATGCCGAAGGTTACCCGGGCAAACGTTACTACGGCGGTTGTGAATTCGTAGATCAAATCGAACAACTGGCGATTGACCGCGCCAAGAAACTTTTTGGCGTTGAGCACGCAAACGTACAACCGCACTCAGGTTCGCAGGCGAATATGGCTGTTTTCTTAGCGGCGATGAATCTCGGCGATACCATTCTTGGGATGGACCTCTCGCACGGCGGTCACTTGACGCACGGGTCGACGGTGAATTTTAGCGGCACCATGTTTAAACCCGTGTCGTACGGACTCGACGAGAAAACTCACCGAATCAACTTCGACACTCTTCGGGCAAAGGCAAAAGAAACCAAGCCCGCAATGATCATCGCGGGCTACAGCGCCTATCCGCGCACGTTGGATTTTCCGAAATTTAAAGAAATCGCCGACGAGGTCGGAGCAAAAATGCTTGTCGACATGGCGCACTTCGCAGGCCTTGTCGCGAGCGGCGTTCACTCGTCACCTGTTGGCTATGCCGACTACATCACAACAACAACGCACAAAACGTTGCGCGGCCCGCGCGGGGGTTTAATTTTGTGCTCAGAAGCGCTCGGCAAAAAAGTAAATTCAAAGATTTTCCCGGGCATTCAAGGCGGACCTCTGGAACACGTCATTGCCGGCAAAGCGGTCGCATTTCATGAAGCGCTTCAGCCCGAATTCAAAACGTATTGCCAGCAAGTGGTGAAAAATGCCAAAGCGCTCGCCGAAACTATCATGAGCGAAGGCTACGAGCTCGTGACTGGTGGAACCGATAATCATCTCATTTTGGTCGATCTTTCGGCCAAAGAGATCACCGGTAAAGACGCCGAGATCGCGCTCGATAAAGCCGGCATCACGGTCAATAAAAACACCGTTCCGAACGAGAAGCGCTCGCCTTTTGTTACCAGCGGCGTGCGAATCGGCACGCCGGCACTGACCTCGCGCGGAATGCGCGAAGCCGAAATGAAAACGATAGCGAAGTGGATCGTTCAAGTTCTAAAAAATCCGGCTGACGAGAAAAACCTGTCGACCGTGCACGCGCAAGTCCGAGAGCTCTGTCAGTCCTTCCCGATTTATCCATGAGGTCGTCAGAGATGATTTTAAAACTCATCGGCTCCCTCGTGTTCGCGCTGGTAATGAATTCGTGCGCGTCGTCGGCCTTTCGCGGTCCCGGAAACTTAAAGCTTCAAGGCGAGCCGGAAAGCGCAGTTTCATCGAAAGAAGATGAAACTGCGGGCCCCGGGCCTAAAGTCTCTTGGAACGGCGAGCGCCTTTACTCAAAGCCGAATGAACCTTTTCAGTTTGATTGGCCTCTTGATCAGGCACGCATGAGTCGCGGTTTTACCATCGGCGGTAAGAAGTCGCACTGGGGTCTGGATCTCGCTAACAAAAAAGGTACCGATATTCTCGCCAGCGAACGCGGCGTCGTGATTTACACCGGCAAAGGATTTCACGGTTACGGAAACTTGGTCGTGATCGAACATAACGACGAGTGGGCAACTCTTTATGCGCACTTAAGCGACTTCGACGTGAAGGAAGGCGATCAGGTCACGCGCGGTCAAGTGATTGGCAAAATGGGCCGAACCGGCCACGCGAGCGGAAATCATCTGCACTTTGAACTTCGCCATAACCGGCAACCGGTGAACCCGATGGCGTATTTACCTGAGGGCTTTTGACGTTTCGGCCCCACTCCAGGCGGCAAAGAAGCTAACGAGCGCGACGATCACGAAAAGTCCTAAGTAAACAAAAAACCCAAACCCAAGATGTAAGAGGCCCGCAAGCTTTTGCGACATCCGGGTATTTTCAAACAGATCGCGAACCAGTGCGGTAAAAATCCAACCACAGGCTGGCGCCAAAGTTCCGAGCTGAACGGCTAAAGAAAATTTGGCTTTTCGGGCCACGAGCCAAGACGCGCCAAACGCGACCAGCGGCAACGTCCACCAGG
>JAYTHQ010000415.1:0-2340 GCA_043732445.1 Bdellovibrionales bacterium
TATTACGGCTGCGACCAGGGCTATGGTCGCAGCGGCGGCAATGGCGTCGCTGTCGGCGTCGCCTGTGCTCCAGAAGTTCTCGAAGGCAACGTAGCGGCAACTGATCGCACGCTCGCGACGCTGGCTGCGACGCCCGAGTTCGCGTCGGCAACTGCGTTCAAGGCCCAACTGAAAAAGATCTCGGCGGTCAAGGCGCCTGAAGCACGTGCAGCCGCTTACTTCAAATTGATCGGCGTCGATTCTTCAAACAAAGATCAAGTTGTTGAATTCGTCGGTGCACGTGAAGTAAAAGCTTCGCAGCTCGCTGAACTTGAGCGCGCGACACAGTTGTCGGGTCACCAGGCTGATCAAGTGGCGTCGAGCCTTCAAAAAGCTCTTCGTGGTAATCTTCAGTAAGTCTGAAGGCAGCGTCTGAACGTGTTCGGCTGATCGCCACACTAAGATCAACCGGGACCTGCGGCTGAAAGGATTCGCCGCAGGTTTTATTTGAAGGAATTTATCTGTTTCATCATTTCAGCATTCATCTTCTCGGCCGCGAACTCAGTTTTCAGACGTACTCCCTGATGATGGAGTTCGCCGCGTTCGCGGGCGTTATCTTTTTTACGCTGATGTTCCGACGTGAACGGTTAATGATTCGCGCGTTTGTCTTGTCGGTGATGATATCCGTCACCGCATTTTTCGGCGCTCGGCTTTTTCACCTCCTCTTCGAACGCCCGCTAGCCGATTTTCGTTGGGATCAGATGCTCTACTTCGACGGCATGACTTTTTACGGAAGTTTTTTGTTTGGCGGAGCGGCAGCCGTTTTTCTGACACGTCTTCTGTTTCCGCGCGCGCAGTTCAGAAAAATCTCGGATTTGGCGGCACTTGTTTCCGCGACACTTTATGGCTTTTTACGAATCGGCTGTTTTTGCAACGGGTGTTGTTGGGGTCGATTGACGAGCGTGCCCTGGGCCGTTCGTTACAATTCGGGGTCTGAAATGCCGTTTATTGGGCTGCCGGTGCATCCAGTGCAGCTCTACGATTCATTTTTTGGGTTCCTGATCGCGATTCTTTTAATCGTGCTTTACCGCAAGGGACGCTACAAAGGCGCGCTGATGCCGGTCTTTTTAGTGCTCTATTCGATTGGACGCTTTATCACCGAGTTTTTTCGCGGCGACTCGTATCGTGGAACCGATGTGATGTTTCACTTGTCGACCAGTCAAACGATTTCAATGTTCTTATTTTTCCTTGGATTGATCTGGCTCTTCTTCTACTTTAGGCGGCCGCTTGGCCCTTCTCAGGAGACACGCTCATGATGACTAAAAACTGGTTTCGTTTCGTTTTTGCTTCGGCTTTAAGTCTTACGATGAGTGGGTGTCTGCTCCCGGAGGCGCCAAGCAAATCTTCATTCGCCAACGTCCAAGCGACGCCTGACTTCACCGTCTACACGATGGACCGTAACCACAATTCGGCACCTCCGCGCGCCAACGGCAAAGCGCCGTCGAAGATGTTGCCGACTACAAAAAATTTAATCTTCGTGACGGCCGATGAATTTACGGGCCATTTGTTCGAACGCCAACTCGCCGCTGCTTACAAAGCGGAGACGCCACCGACTTTGAACGACGTTTCTTGGTGGCAATTCGCCCCGCTGTTTCGCGACCTGTACAATCAAGTGATCTACTTAAATGTTGATCAAGCGAAAAACGCGAATATCACCGCGGCCCTTCACTACATGGAAAAACAAAATCTTCCGTACGATCTGGTGATTCTGTCGCACGGAATTCCGAATCACTTAACGACCGGCGAGACGGGTTACTTCATGTCGTTCAAAGAAATCGACGATTTGAAAGGGCAATTGCCCAAACTAAATTTCGTCTTTATGCAGGCCTGTTTTGGAAACTCGCTAGCGAAAGACTGGCTGGATGCGGGCGCGAAAACGGTCATTTCGTTTGATGGCTTTAACCGGAACTTCTTCTTTATAAGCGTCTTCCTGGACCACCACCGGTGGTACGATGAAAAAGGCGCCTTCTTTACAGCGAACCGCGATATGCGGGCCATCTTAAATAAGAGCAAGCTCTACACAATGCTCATTAAAAGCGGTTTAAATATGACCGTTGACCAGTACTTAGACCAGGCCGAAGAGCCGAAGATCACGACTCGATAATTGAGTTTCAAGCATTGATAATTGAGTGATGAGGGCCTCAGCACTCTTTTGTTTTTTCACCATTATTGCGGCGGGTTCAGCTTGTTTTGCGGTCATCGCTGATGACTCGTTTGACTGGGCCAAGACTTTGAAAAGTGACGGCATGGCCGTCACTTTCATTCATCGCACATCGATCATGGACGCGAAGGCCAAAACCT
>JAYTHQ010000416.1:0-2335 GCA_043732445.1 Bdellovibrionales bacterium
CGGGGCAGTTTTGTCCTTGCGCCGGGGGGTGGCAAAGACTTATATCTTACCGTTCCTAAACGGAATCCACTGTCCCGGGCTTTTAATAAAGTGCTTTGCTGTGTCGCTTCGCCTTTCCGGCGAGACAACGAAACAGAGCCGCCTGGTCGGAGAAAGAGATCCTTCAAGTGAAACAAAAGACTCACTCAGGCGCAAAGAAGCGAATGACGCTTCTGAAGTCTGGAAAAGTGAAGATTAAGCAGAGCGGTATGCGCCACTTACTCAGCGCTCATAAATCAAAAGGCAAACGTCACGCCGGCATGACCGACTACGTGGCCGACTCCTTTATCCCTCAAGTTAAACGTCTGTTGAATTTTTAAACGGCGCCGCCGTTTATCGATTCGTAAGACTTTGCTCACCGAATTCTTAAATTTTATTTCACTTAAGGGATAAATTTCCCGAAAGGTTCTGGATCATATGGCTCGTGTAAAACGTGGGGTCACAGCCCGCCGCCGCCGCAAAAAAGTCTTAAAACGTGCTGAAGGTTATTACAGCGCAGGGTCTCGTTCATACATCCACGCCCGTGAGAAAAACGAGCGCGGTATGGTGTTCGCGTATCGCGATCGTAAAGTTCGCAAAAGAGAGTTTCGCGCTCTCTGGATCCAGCGGATCAACGCCGCCGCTCGTTTAAACGGTACGACTTACTCGGTTCTGATCAATGCGCTTTCGCAAAAAGGCATCGAGATGGATCGCAAAGTCTTGGCAGATCTTGCGGTCTCAAGCGCAGAGGGCTTTGCGGCTCTCGTCAAACAAGTCGGCCTTCAGGCGTAACGACAGGTTTTCATTTCTTGTTTGAAATATTGTTTGAAAAAGCCGCTGAGAAATTCTGCGGCTTTTTTTTTGGAGATCAGTAGTCTCAGTGACAAAGCCGCCGCCGTCTTCATTCATCGCCGAAACTCCCGCGCTTTTCGAAAGTCGCAAGGCCGATCATATTCGGCTTGCTCTTCAGCCCGAGACGCAAGCGATTGGCGGCTCGGGGCTTGAGCGAATTCGGCTACGCCACGAAGCGCTTCCTGATCTTAATTTTGACGAAGTGACTTTGACGACACAGCTCTTCGGTCGCACGGTTGCAACGCCTCTGTTCGTGAGTTCGATGACCGCCGGCCACGCCGGTAGCTCCGATCTCAATCTCGTGATGGCGAAAGTTTCAGAGAAAAGAAATTGGCCGATGGGAGTCGGCTCGCAGCGAAAACAGTTGCGCGATTCTGCTGCCGATGCCGAATGGAAGACGATTCGCAAAACATGCTCGTGCGTTCAACTTTTCGGCAACATTGGCCTTGCGCAAATCATCGAATCAAAAGTCGACGACGTTCGCCGGCTGGTCGATACTCTCCAAGCCGCAGCTTTGTTTGTTCACTTAAATCCGCTTCAAGAATGTCTGCAGCCCGAGGGTACGCCACATTTTAAAGGTGGTCTTCGGGCACTTGAAAACCTCACGCGCTCGCTCGGGGTTCCGGTCGTTCTGAAAGAAACCGGCTGTGGATTTAGCAGTTCAACTTTACGTAGATTGCGCGGCATCGGACTTTTTGCAGTCGACGTGAGCGGTTTTGGGGGCACACACTGGGGACGCATAGAGGGCGAGCGCTCGAAACCCGGTGAGTTAAAAGCTCAGGTCGCCGAATCGTTTCGTGACTGGGGTATCGGAACGGTCGAGTCGTTACAAGCTGCAGTCTCGGAGAAGTGCAGTGGTGGCGATTACGATGTCTGGGCCTCGGGCGGAGTAAGGTCGGGATTAGACGCGGCTAAACTGATTGCCATGGGCGCACGGCACGTAGGGTTGGCTCAGCCGATTTTGAAGGCGGCAGTTTCTGGTGAAGAGGCGTTGGATCAAGCGATGACGGTTCTCGAATTTGAACTCCGTACGGCGCTGTTTTGCACGGGCGCGGGTTCAATTGAAACCTTCCGGGAGATGAAGCCGTGGGACATGATCAAAACATGAAATCCGATTCATCAAAACCTCCGGTGCCCACCGTCGACGTCGAACTCGGTGAGACTTTCAAAGGCTTCTCAAAACTCACCCGCGAAGAACGTTTTGAACGCCTCAAAGCCATTGGCGCGCTGACCGCCGACGAGATTTCATTTCTTCGTCAGGGTGGTTTGAAAGACGCTCACCTCGCCGAGAAATTTATCGAAAACACGATCGGCTATTTCCAGATGCCAATGGGAGTCGCAACGAACTTTCGGATCGACGGTAAAGACTTCGTTATTCCGATGGCCGTTGAAGAAACATCGATCATCGCTGCCGCCTCCAAAACAGCCAAGTGGATTCGCGAAGAAGGTGAAATCACGACTGAGT
>JAYTHQ010000417.1:0-2332 GCA_043732445.1 Bdellovibrionales bacterium
TCGAGCTGTGCTTTGTCGGCCGCTAGTAAATCTGCTGGAGCGTTTTTCACGAAGTTCTCGTTGTTCAACTTGCCCGAAAGAATGCCGACATCTTTTTGCGCTTTCTCGATCGCTTTCTCGATGCGCTTCACTTCTTCGCCGATATCGACCAAGCCCTCAAGAGGAACAATGACGTCGACCGACGCATCTGATAGCCGAACTGGTGAGACGGCGGTTTTCGCCAACGAACCTGCTTCACCAATGGCACACGTTTCAAGACGCGCCAAACGCATGATCTGTGCCTGATTGTCTTTAAGGATTTTACCAACTCGCGCGCTACTCGGCGCGAGTCGCGCGTTGATCGCCACACCCGGTTTGATTTGATTCTCGCCGCGGATGTTCCGAATCGCCGCGATCACTTCTTTCACGATCTGAAGTTCGAATGCCGCTTCCTTTGAGCCGAACGAGATCCAGTCTTTGTCGTTTTGAACCGTCGGGTAAGTCTCGATGATCAAAGCCGCCGAACGAATCGGCAGAATCTTGTAAATCTCTTCGGTGATGAACGGTGTGAACGGATGTAACAAGCGCATCACGCGGTTCAATGTCTGCGCCAGAACAAGCTGTGCCGCCGAGCGCTCTTTTGATGGCGGTCCGTAGATAACTGGCTTCACCAGCTCAAGATACCAATCACACACTTCATTCCAGACAAAATGATAAAGGCCGTTTGCAGCGTCGCTAAAGCGATCCTCTTCAAGCGCCTTTTCAACTAATCGTTCGATTTCGCCCGTCTCGTAAATGATCCATTTGTCGGCATTCGACAAATCGGCCGCAACCGGAAGCGCTTGCAATCCTTCGGTGGGCACTTTGAAATCGGTCAAGGCCCCGAGCGCAAAGCGCGTGGCGTTCCAGATTTTGTTCATGAAGTTGCGGTAGCCCTCGAGCCGCGACTCCGAGAATTTCAAATCGCGCCCGGCCGAGAGTTGCGCCATCAATGTAAAGCGAAGGGCGTCGGCTCCGTATTCGTCGATCATCTCAACCGGATCGACAACGTTACCCGTCGACTTCGACATTTTTTTGCCTTCAGTGTCGCGAATCAGGCCGTGAATGTAGACTTTTCTGAACGGCACATCATGAGTGAACTCAAGGCCCATCAAAATCATCCGCGCGACCCAGAAGAAAATAATATCGAAGCCGGTGACGAGCACCGAGGTTGGATAGAAAGTTTTGAGCGCTTCGGAATCACCTGGCCAACCCATCGTACTGAACGGCCACAGGGCCGAAGAGAACCACGTATCGAGAACGTCTTCGTCTTGCTTTAAGTCAATGTGACCACACGTCTCGCATTTGGTCGGGTCGACTTCAGCAACCGTTACGTGCTGGCAACTGGCGCACGTCCAGGCCGGAATCCGGTGACCCCACCAAAGTTGGCGCGAGATACACCAGTCCTCGAGAATATTCATCCAGTGCAGATACGTTTTTGTGTATTGCTCTGGCTCAAAGCGAATCGTTCCGGTTTCGACCACTTGTTTTGCCGCGGTCGAAATGGCCGGCATTTTTGCAAACCACTGATCTGATAAGAAGGGTTCGGCGACGACGCCAGTTCGCGAATCATAGCCGACCGAGTTTTTTAACGAGTCTTCTTTAACGATGAGTTCTTTTGCTCGCAGATCATCAACGATGCGCTTACGCGCTTCTTGAACTTTAAGACCTTGGTAGGCGCCGCCGTTTTCATTGAGCGTGCCGTTTTTCTCGAGAATGTTGATGATCGGGAGTTTGTGGCGCTGCCCAACCGCATAATCGTTGAAGTCATGTGCGGGCGTAATTTTGACGACGCCTGAGCCGAACTCGCGATCGACATACGTATCGGCGATGACCGGAATTTTTCGGCCCGTCAGAGGTAATACGACGCTTTTTCCAATGAGATCTGTGTAACGTTCGTCTTCGGGATGAACGGCAACGGCCGTATCGCCGAGCAAAGTCTCGGGGCGCGTCGTCGCGATCACAAGATTTCGCCCCGCCTCGCCGTCGACTGCGTAGTTTAAATAATAGAGCGTGCTTTTGGTTTCTTTATGTTCGACCTCGAGGTCAGAGATCGCGCTCTCGAGAGCCGTTGACCAATTGACCAAGCGATTCCCGCGGTAGATTAAACCTTTTTTATAGAGCTCAACAAAAACTTTACGAACCGCTTTTGAGACACCCTCATCAAGCGTGAAGGTCGCCCGGTCCCAGTCGCAGCTGTCGCCTAATCGGCGCATCTGTTCGTAGATGCGGTTGCCGTATTGTTGCTTCCACTCCCAGACACGCTCGACAAATTTTTCTCGGCCGAGATCTTTGCGAGTGATGTTTTGCTTTT
>JAYTHQ010000418.1:0-7953 GCA_043732445.1 Bdellovibrionales bacterium
CGAGTGACGCGGTCGACGATTTTTAAAACGTTAACG
Organism: Bdellovibrionales bacterium; assembly: GCA_043732445.1. Taxonomy (GTDB): domain Bacteria; phylum Bdellovibrionota; class Bdellovibrionia; order Bdellovibrionales; family JAMPXM01; genus CAJYOV01. The sequence goes on from JAYTHQ010000418.1 coordinate 37, forward strand.
GCTTCGAGGCGGCCGTCACGTTTTTTGACTCGCATCAGGTGCGGCGCCGTCGAGCTTGCATTCGCCTGCGGTGTTGGCGTGAGCGGAACGGGCTGCGGAGAGGGACTGTGTGCTTTGTTAATTTCCATCGTTTCCATCGTTGCCTCCTGGTGGCGTCGGATTTTTCATCCGAATTTCACGTAAGAATTCAAAGTTGCCGTTTCAGCGTCCGTGCCTCGAAACAGGGTGCCAATGCTAAGAGAACGTCGCCACTGTTCGCAAGCAATTCGCGCGTCCTGCGCAAAGTTCAGCCACAGAGATGGGGTCACCGAGTTTTGTCGCGCGTCAAACGCGCACAAATCCCGCTGCATGGACAGTGCGCAGATCCTTTTGCGCAAGCCCACGTTTTAAACAGACAACGGCCTTTTCCTGATCGATGCGATCAAAGTGATCACAAACGAAAACGAACGGCACAAAGCCCGTACCCAATTTTCTTGGCATGCGAAGAAGCGAAGTCCGACAGCCTGTCGGGTTGACCCTGAATTCTTGTCGGTCTCACGCGATTCGGTAGACTACGTCTTTCGAATCATTTGAGCCCTCAAAGAACCCTCCATCAGAGTCGGTGCCCCTTGCTTGGCTTTAACGTTAACGCGCTTAAAAAATTTCTGTCAAACCGGATTTAAGACTTTCGATTCGAAATATTTTTTTTTGATTTTTTGACCGGCTGCCAAAAACAGCCGCTCCGTCAGCCGAAGTCGCAAGCTCTCCGAATCCCAGGGAAAAGGCGTCAAAGAAGCCTCCAGATGACCGGAAATCCGCTTCAGGAAGGGGTCACAAGTCTGTCACTACCTGTGTCAATTGGGTGCCAAAAAAAGTGGCAGCCAAGCTTTTGGCGTTGCTTTCAAGTAGTCGGGAGAGTTGGCGCTCGAGACCGCAAAATCATCTCAAGATCGCTAACACTGGCAACGCGAGGACGACTCATTTTGAGAAACTCGTGAAGCTCGCTCAAGGTCTAGGACCCCTTCATCCGACACGTTCACATGACCTCTGCTTCACTGTTCGTCGCCACTGCTCCGAGCGCTACAAGTCGTGAAACTTTACAGGCCTCAAGCCACGCCGGCGAATTGTACGCGCTCGTTGATGCTTTCTTTGAAGTGCCGGTGCCGGTCGAAAAGGTGCGGCTCAATCTGCGCGATACCGATCCGCTCTTCTACGACATGATCGCGTGGGAGCGGGTGACCTACGAGCCGCCGTATGTCGTCAAACTAACCCCAGATGCGCTCGATTGGTTTTTAAATTCGCTCTCGACCGAACGGTGGGGTCTGTTCCTTTCGTCAAAGGCCAGCCTCAAGGAGATTGCGGCGCATTTTCAGAAGTTCGCGATCGCGCGCGGTCCAGATACGAATCCTTACTTTTTGCGTTTTCACGATGCGGCCGTACTCGAAATTCTGCTCCATACCTGGGACCCGAAAGAGCGCGCGACGTTTTTTGGACCCGTCACTGCTTTTGCGTTGCCGGATCTCGATACGGTGGGGGTGTCGTTTGAGGTGAATCCGCTTTTTGGCTCGAAAGAAAAATATCCGAAACTGCCGTCGCCCGAGGACTGCCTCGTGCAGCTCCGCGATTCACAGCTGAAACTTTGCGCCGAGGCGATTGATCGCGATTTGGTAAAGGTCCTTTATTGGCATTTGCGAAATCATCATTCGCGGCCCGTGCAATTCATCGATCGGGGCCATCTTGAGGCTCGATTGAAGGTCGCGATCAGGCGCGCGCGGCACTACGGACTTGGTACGATTTCGGATCTTGCCGGTTACGCAGCGTTAATGTTCGAGCTGGCACCGAACTTTGATCAGCACCCAAGTTTTCGAAGTGTGCTTGAAGACCCGTCACTCTCGGGCGATACGAAAATGCGCAAGCTCTCGCAAACGATCAGTGATCAGGAGTGGAGTCAGGCTGCCGCTCTCTACGACCGCGAGTATTGGGCAAAGGCGCTCGCTCCTCAAAAGGCGTAGGCATCCTGTTTCGTTTCGAGACGCTTCAGTGCCATCAAATCAAGGTGAGATCTCTCGAGCAAAGCCGTGGCAAACGCTCAAGCAAACTCGAGAACGGCCGTACCCTTTCCGATAAAGAATCATGGCTTGGTTAGACATCCCGACGTGGTCGCTCGACGTCGCAAAAACAATCATGGAAATGGTGCGGGTCAAGGACCCTGCGACCTACGATCATTGTGTCCGCGTTTCGCGGGGTGCTCGTTTACTTGCGCGTGCGGCCGGGCTCGATGAGCTTGAACAAAAAACAGTTGAGTTTGCGGGCCTGTTTCACGACATCGGAAAGATCGGCGTACCCGACGAAATCCTGCTCAAGCCGGGCAAGCTAACGGATGAAGAATTCACGGTGATGAAAACTCATCCCGAAAAAAGTGTGCAGATTTTGACTCCGCTCGCAGGCGTCGCATTTTACAAAAATCTTTTGCCAGGCGTTTTGTATCATCACGAACGTTACGATGGCCGAGGTTATCCGGCCGGCGTAAAGGGCGAAGATATTCCGCTCGCGGCGCGAGTGATCCTCGTTGCCGACACGTTTGATGCGATGACGGCTGACCGCGCCTACCGCAAAGGACTTGCGCCCGAAGTGGCCTACAAAGAACTGAAAGACTGCGCCGGAACTCAGTTTGATCCGGATCTCGTGAAAATCTATTTAGCCGCTCATCCGCAATGGAAAGAGAGTGACTTCAAAATTTTCAACGAAATGGATAACGAAGTTTTAAAGCGGGCGGCTTAGAAAACGCCGCTGGCGCCTGAGAGAAATTCGCTTGCGGTTTCCGATCTCTCGAGAGCTTTTAAAAAATCAAAACTTTGCAGCTGCAACACGTCGGTCTTGATTCCGTTGAGGCGAAGGTAAAACCGCGTGGTCACTTCGCGAAAACGCGGGTTGAGCTGAAAAGCGATCTTCGATAACTGTCTGAGCGACTTTAAATTTTTCGCGTCGACCGGCGCGTCCTCGCCGGTCGCCAGCCGCACGGAGCGCATGAAAGTTTGCTCGTTAAAATCTCTTAGAAAATTGGCGTACAAATAGGTCAGCAAAATAAATTTGCCGAGAGCGGGGGCGCCCATCATTTCGCGCGCGTTTCGCAAATGCACGCGGTCACCCAGCATGTAGATGTAAGAGTTTAACTCCAGAAAAATTCGGTGGCTTTGATCGTCAGCATCAATGATCGACAAAAGCTCACAGGTATTTGCAAAAGACTCTTCAAGAAGCATCGCGAGAGTTTTCGATTGCGGCGGGTCTATTTTAGTTTCACGCGAAAGTTTGGCGGCGAAGCCGTTCGTCAAGCTGCGCGCGACCGCGTGACACGCTTCGTGAAAGACGGCGTTGCCTTTCAAGTTGTCGGAGATATCGTCCCAGACCGTTTCCCGTGGAATTTTCTGTTCAAGAGATTCTAGAACCGAAACATTGTCGAAGTAGGGAATCGTTTTCGTTTTTAGAACGTCATCGAGCTGGCTCAGTGGCAAAACGCGGTAAGCGTCATTTTGCGCTGACGAAAAGCGAAAGTCATTCGCGGCTGCCAACGTCCGCACGTTTTTGTAGATCCGGTTTTTTGTTAACAAAAAGCCATCGCCGAAACTGTTTTTCAACGCGCCCGGCGCCGCCGAATAGGTCTGGTGTTGCTCGAGCAGATTCGCGAGTTTCACGGAAGCTTTGCCAAAGCCGCGTACCGCGGTGCCATGGCCCAGAAGTACTCATCGAGTTCGTGCGTCACCGCGTAGTTCATGAGCCCGGAGTGTCCATTAGCCTGCATTTCAGCAAACGCATCTGCCGGCGGCAGGCGGTTATATCTAACTTGATAAAGCGCGACGATCAGGCCCGTCCGGTCAGCGCCGTGCTGGCAGTGAACAAAGACAGACCGGCCAGTTCGCTGATGAATCAGCTCGATGATTTGATCGATCTTCGCGGCCTCTGCGTCAGTCACTTCATCATGTGAATTCAGCGGAATGTTGAAAAATTCAATTCCGTTCGCGTGCGCGAGCTTCGATTCATCGTCGATGGCCTGAGCTGATTCGCCGGGTTCGATGAAGGAGTTGATGAGATTATACAAAACGTTCTGGCCTTGGACGTCTCCGCCCTGAAGGTCGATGATCGTCGCAACGTGAAGTTTCGCCAAAGCCTTGATCCCATTTTCGTCAGGCTGAGCGCCCCGGAGAATTTGACCCCGCATCACGACATGAAAGTTCGCGATCACCGCGCGGGCAGCAGCGACGTCACGGTTGACCTGGGACTGCGTTTCGGCCCCAAGACAAACGGACGCGACCGATAAAACAAGTGTCAGGAGAATGGGGGTTTTCATTCGTTTCTCAGAGTGCAACCTGGATGCCCGCCCGCGGGCGCAAAGTGACCGCTAGGAGCGGTATCGCTGAAGTCTTAAGAGCGCATCGTGGGCCGCGGGCATCGTAATCGGCGCCGCGGTTTCTAGAATATCTTGGACATATTTTGAGGTGCGCATGCCCACGAGCACCGACGAGACGCTCGGGAATGCTAAGTAGATTCTTAGCACTCGCTGAGACAACGTTTTGGAATCGGCGAGACCTTCTGCGAGCGCCGAGATTTGATCGCCGAGAAGTTGGCTTTTTTGTTCAGCTAAATTTTCGAGATCCGACGTCACCAGTTTTAAAAGATCGCCGACCGAGGCTTGGTAGTCGTTTGACCACGCTTGATGTTCGGGGCCGAGGCGGCTGAGCGCCTGACGGATCGACGGGTAAATCTGCTGATAAAGCGCATCGCGCCAGCCTAAAAGATCGTCCATCTCGCTTAATTTATCGCGCAGCGCATGCGCCCATTGAAAACCTTGCGGCGCTTTTGGATAACCCGGGGCTTTTTTCTCAAGTTCGATCGCGCGACCCAGCGTCGTGTGAAGTCCGCCCTTGATTTCAACTTCGTCATGCGTCGGAAACGACGTCAGTCGACTCAAGCGACCTTTTGCGTAAGCATTGAAGGGCCGATTCGTTAGCAGGGCGAGATTTTTTTCGGTGGCGAAATCAAAAACCGTCTTGCGATTATTATTCAAGTGCAAGTCTGCGCCAGCTTCATAGAGATTGAAGGGCAGCTGAACGACATGAAAATGATTTTGCGGACGAATCGCCTTCGCGATGTCGTAGATTCGTGTCAGCGACGTAAAATCCGAACGACTCTCGACTTCGGGAATTGTATTCGACGACAAGCCGTAAGATTTAATGCGGCCTTTCGCTACTTCAGTCTCGAGGTGGCGAAATGCTTTTTCAATTCGGCTGTAGAAATCGTCGCGGTTACCGCCGGCTTTCAAATAATATTCAGGGTTGTGCAGGAGTAAAACGTCGATCGTATCGAGCTTCATTCGCTCAAGCGATTTCGTAATCTGCTCCTCGAGAAAAACTGGCGAGATGTTGTGCCAGCAGTCTTGCTGGAATTCGACCATCTCTGGTAGCGCCCGCCCTGAGCCCATGCGTTCTTTTGCATCGCGGAGATTCGTCCCTTGCACGTAGCCGGCCTTCGTGACGACCACGAATTCTTCGCGCCTGAGTAAACCTTGGTCGATCATTTCGCGAGTGACGTCGCCGACCAGCCGCTCGGCGCTGCCGTCGCCGTAGTTGGTACTTGTATCGATCAGGTTGACTCCGCCCAGTAGAGCTTCCTTCAACGCCTGCCGATGTTCGGGTTCAAATTCGTGCACACGGTAACAGCCAAAACCGATTCGCGAAACGGTGAGCCCGGTCGCGCCCAGCACATTCGTCGGCGGAATCTTGATTCCTCGTGCAGATAGTCTTTCGAAGTACGAGCGAGTCTGAGCAGGCGTAGCTGGCATGGATCAAAGTGTACATGAACAGCCCAGAGGCGTTTATGAAACTTAGATGAACTATGAATAATCGCTTCTAAGTCTTAAGTCGAGGCCGGTCGGGGGAAAAGGTGCCTCTTACTTATTCAGGCGCTCGCTCACGAGATTTTGAACGACGCTTGGGTCGGCGAGCGTTGTTGTGTCGCCAAGTTGATCGGGCGCGTTCTCGGCGATTTTGCGTAAAATTCGGCGCATGATTTTTCCGGAGCGCGTCTTCGGAAGTCCGGGTGCCCATTGAATGAGATCCGGTTGTGCAATGGGGCTGATCTCGCGCCGGACCCACTGGAGCAATTCTTTTTTTAATTCGTCTGAGGGCTGTGCCTCAGATTTTAAGGTCACGTAGGCGTAAATACCCTGGCCTTTGATGTCGTGCGGATAGCCAACGACAGCCGCCTCAGCGACTTTCGGGTGTGAAACGAGAGCGCTTTCGATTTCGGCTGTGCCGAGACGGTGTCCCGAGACATTGATGACGTCATCGACTCGGCCGGTGATCCAGTAGTAGCCGTCTTTGTCGCGGCGACATCCGTCACCGGTAAAGTAAAGGCCCGGATACGTCGAGAAATACGTTTTTTCGAAACGGTCGTGATCTCCGTAGAGCGAGCGCATTTGGCCGGGCCATGAATCCTTGATGCAAAGGTTGCCCGAGGTTTCGCCGCCGAGCTCGTTCCCTTTGTCATCGACTAAAACGGGCTGAATTCCGAAAAATGGCAGCGTTGCCGAACCGGGCTTCAATGGCGTTGCGCCAGGAAACGGCGTGATCAAGTGACCCCCAGTTTCTGTCTGCCACCAGGTGTCGACAATCGGGCAGCGACCTTCGCCGATGACATTGTAATACCAAAGCCAGGCTTCGGGATTGATGGGTTCGCCAACTGATCCTAAAACTCGTAAGCTCTTCCGCGACGTTCCTTGAATGCTTTTTTCGCCTTCGCGCATGAGCGAGCGAATGGCCGTGGGTGACGAGTAAAATAAATTAACTTTATGTTTATCGACGATCTGCCAAAACCGCGAGATGTCAGGATATGTCGGGACGCCCTCAAACATAAGCGTGATGCCGCCGTTGGCGAGCGGCCCATAAACAATATAGCTATGACCCGTGACCCAGCCCACGTCGGCCGTGCACCAGAAAACATCACCGTCTCGGTAATCAAAAACAGTTTCGTGCGTGTAGGCGGCAAACAAAAGATAACCAGCCGTCGTATGTAAAACGCCTTTCGGCTTTCCGGTTGAGCCAGAGGTATAGAGCAAGAAGAGCGGATCTTCGGCGTCCATGACTTCGGGTTCACATTCGGTGGCGGCGCCAATCGACGCGTCATGAAACCATTCATCTCGACCAGCCTGCATCGAAATCGAATTGCCGGTATTTTTAAAGACAAGGACCGTTTTGACGCCGTCGCATTTCTTCAGCGCTTCATCGACATTTGTTTTCAGCGCGATTGTTTTGCCCGCGCGGCGGCCTTCGTCGGCGGTGATCACGAATGTGCTGGCGCAATTTTTGAGTCGGTCGGCAATTGAATCGGGGCTAAAACCGCCAAAAATCACGGAGTGAACGGCGCCAACCCGCGTGCAAGCGAGCATCGCGATGGCCGCTTCCGGGATCATCGGCATGTAGATCGTGACTCGGTCGCCCTTTTTAACGCCAAGTTTTTTGAGCACGTTCGCTGTGCGATTCGTTTCAGCTGAGAGTTGTTGATAGGTGAACGACTTCGACGGAGTTTTGGGGTCGTCGGCTTCCCAGATGAGAGCCGTTTGTGAGCCACGCTTGGCCAGATGTCGATCAAGACAATTGACCGACACGTTGAGTTTTGCGTTCTCAAACCACTTGATTGAAACCGGCGACTTGAACGACGTGTTTTTCACCTTCGACCAGAGTTTGATCCAATCAAGACGCTGTGCAATTCGCGCCCAGAATGCGTCGGGGTCGCGGACGGACTCGTCGTAATCTTTTTTGTAAGACTCAGCCGTGACGAGCGCGCTCGTTGCCCACTCGGGCTTGATTGGAAAAACCAAATCGTCTGACTGGGGCTTGTGCGCTGCGCTCATCTGATCAGCTCGCCTTGAATAAAGTCGGGCGC
>JAYTHQ010000419.1:0-7949 GCA_043732445.1 Bdellovibrionales bacterium
CCGTCAGCATCGAGGGCATCAAGATCGCCCTCCCCGTGGCCCATCGTAAAATAAATGACTTTCTTTTCTGTCCGACTGAGCTTGATCAGCGCGCGCGTCACGCCTTCTTCGCTCGGCTGATCGATTTTTAACTTTCGGTCGCCTTGCACCGCGAAGAAGGCGAAAGGGCCCGCGGTGTAGTCAAACTTTTTCGCCGAAGCCGGATCCACAACGGCGTTGAAGGAGGTGAAGCGAACGCGGCCGTTGACGTTTTGGTACATGCTGGCGAGATCTTTGATGCTTTTCTGAAAGTTTTCGCCGCCTTGCTGGTCGGTTCGGTAAAGAAGCGTCAAGACCACTTCGCCTTTTATGGCTTGAGCGGCCTTGATCGATTGATCCGAAAGAGTGTTGAGCTTATCGCTCGTCCAATCCATTTTCTTATCGTAGCGAGCCGACAAAATATTGAGACACGTCAGGGCCACAACCGCGAGCAAGAGAACCGCACCCATATTGAGTCCGTGCTTCGTTGTGCGCATCGTAAAGAACTCAAAGAGAGCTGAGCGCTCTTTCAACAAGCCGCCAAAAAACAGCACTGATCCAAGAACGAGCGGAACCCACATCGACTCATGCCAGCCCCCATAAGCTAGGCGAAAAACGTAAAGGGCGGCGTAAAACAGAACTCCAGAGAGAAGAAGGACTTTACCGGCTTTTGACATTGCTTATCTCCACCGTGCCGATTCGATCACGCGTTGGGTGAGCAGCGTGAACAGGAAAATCAAACTGACAAAAAATGTAACCGCAGCCAGACCGACGCTGCCCCCGACGAAGGCGCTTAAATGCGTTCCGATACTCAAATGCTCAAAGACGGCCTTCGCAACCGCACCGTCAACCGTCTGCGCCGGTGCACTGATAAAGAACAACATGAAGTTGAAAAGAATCGCCATGATGATGGCGAGCACCGAACTTTCGGTCAGGCTTGAAGCGAAAAGACCGACCGAAATATAAACACTCGAGAGCAACATGAGCCCGAGATAACTCGAAGCGAGCGGGCCCCATTCAAGCTTGCCAAATACGGCCAAGCTCAGTGGATAAATAAGACTGACGAAAATTAAACCCCAGGCCGCGACCGTTCCGGCCAGCCATTTCCCGACCGCGATATCGGTCGCGGTGACGGGCGACGTGAGCAAAAGATCGAACGTCCGCTGCTTTTTTTCTTCAGCGAGAAGTCGCATGGCGAGTGCCGCGCACGACATGATCATCAGCAGGTTTACGATTGAAACGTGATAGGCAATCACTGTGCGGTGGAGATTGATGCCTTGATCGCCCTCACCCTGCATGGACTGCATCATCTGAGCCACGCTTGCGCCCATAAATTGATCGACGGCGGCCCCAAAAACAAACGACCACACAATCGCGCAAACACCCGCGACCATGTAGAACAGCGGGCTCTGGAAGTAGGTTTTGATATCCTTGCCGGCAATCGTCAAAATTCCGTTCATGATTTTGCTCCTGCGGGCGCTGACGCTTGAGTTTCTTCGCTCGTCGTCAGTTTCAAAAATACATCTTCCAGATTGAACGTTTCTTGACGCATTTCAAAAAGCCCTGCGCCGCTGGCGACGACTTTTTCTGCGAGGCGAGACGCCGTGTCTTTGGTGCCGTCGGTATCGATCTCGTAGGCAAACCCATCGACAGCGCGAAGGCCCGTGACGCCTGGGGTTTGGGTCAACAGCGCGGAGAGTTGCTGACTCGGCTTTAAAACCTTTAAGTGCACGCGGCCAGCGCTATTCATGCGGCTCGAAAGGCGGTCGATCGAATCTTCGGCAACGATTTTACCTTTGTTGATGATGATGATGCGTTGGCACGACGCCTGAACCTCAGGGAGAATATGCGTCGATAGGATAATCGTGTGCTGGCCAGCCAGCTCTTTGATCAGAGCGCGAACTTCGGCAACTTGCCGCGGATCAAGTCCGACCGTTGGTTCGTCGAGGATGAGAACTTCGGGGTCAGACACGAGGGCTTGCGAAATTCCAACCCGCTGCCGAAAACCTTTCGAGAGATTTTGAATCAGGCGACGTCGAACTGAGCCGAGATCTGTTCGTTCGATGGCGCGTTCGACGAGCGCGCTCAGACGATGCGACTCAACACCTTTGAGTTTAGCTACAAAACGTAAATAACTTTCGACGGTCATGTCAGAGTAAAGTGGGGGTGTCTCCGGGAGGTAACCGATCCGACGCTTCACTTCGATCGGATCGTCAAAGACGTCAAAGCCGCCGACTTTCGCGGTGCCACTCGAGGCCGCCATGAAACCCGTGATCATTTTCATCGTTGTGGTTTTGCCAGCGCCGTTGGGTCCTAGAAATCCAACCACCTCGCCCTTTTTAACTGCAAACGAGACCGCATCGACCGCTTTATACGGGCCGTAAGTCTTCGTGAGATTTTCGACTTCGATAATATTTTGCCCAGATTGCTGCTCTAGCGTCGCCATAGGCAAAATGCTATGCCCGAAGAGGTAGCAGCTTCAAGATCTTTAAGCTGCTACCTTTTCTTAGTGCGAATCGGTGACGGGAATGGGCTTGGCGCGGAATCGGATCAATGACAGCGGTATGAGGCCGAGTAAAACAATGCACGCGATCGTGTACATCAGCTGATTGAAGCTTAGCATGAAGACTTGGCGCTGGATCCGGCCGGTCAGCGACTGGAGCGTGGCTTGGCGCGCTGTGGATTGACCGACTTCATTGGCAAACTTGGCTTTCATTCCACCCTGCATTTGCTGAACGGCTATTTGTGTGGGCGCATCGAGCATCGAAACTTTGCTCGAGATATCGACATAATTCTGATGGGACGCGACCGTAAGCAAAGTCCCGACCAGCGCGATGCCGATTCCGCCGCCGATTTGACGTGAAAGATTCATCAGACCGGAGACCTGGCCAAGATTAATGCCTTTAAACTGACTTAAAATCGAAGAATTGATCGGCACAAATAAGAATGCCATGGCAAAACCACGCAGGTAGAGTCCATTTAAAATATTGGCGCTGCCTGACTGAGTGGTGAGCTGAGCGAACGTCAGAGCCGTTGCAACCATTCCGGCAAAACCAACTAAGATCAGCAGCCTTGCATCAATTTTTTGCATCGACTTACCAACGATCGGCATCAGAACGACGGTCACCAATGCGCCAGGAATAAAAAGCATCCCGGTTTGAGTCGCGTCGTAATGGAGTGTGCTGCTGATAAAGATCGGCAAGATGAAAACCACTGCGTACAGAAAAAAACCGACCATCGACATGAGCAGCGTGCCGCATGAAACCACCGGGTCTTTGAAGAGCCGCACGTTGATAATTGGATGTTTGACCCGCAGCTCCCACCAGACAAACAAGGGTAAGCAGGTGGCTGTCGCGACCGCGCAAAGAATGATGATATTGGACGAGAACCAGTCATCGGCCTCGCCGCGCTCGAGAAGATATTGAAGGCTGCCGATGCCCACGGCGACGAGCGCAAGGCCGAGCATATCGATTGGTGGTTTTGCAGTTTCACTCGGCTTGCCCGTGGCTGGGTCCACCGGCGATGGGCCTTTATCGACGTTTTTAATAATGAGATACCCGAGGAACAACGCAAAAATTCCAAGCGGTAAATTTATATTAAAGATCGAACGCCAGCCGAGTTGATCGGTCAGATAGCCGCCGAGAACCGGCCCGAGCGTGGGCCCCACCATGACGCTCATCCCGAAAAGAGCTCCGGCCATCCCTGCCTTCTCTTTTGGAAACTGTTCGTAAATGAGCGCTTGCGACGTTGGCAAGAGCGCGCCGCCAAAAGCACCTTGAAGAATTCGGAAAATAATTAATGTTGTGAGGTTTGGTGCAAGCCCGCATGCCACCGACGTGATCGTGAACAGCGCAATACAGCCAAGATAGTAAGGCCTGCGCCCAAAACGTTCGCCGAGCCAGGCCGAAACCGGTAAGACGATTGCGTTGGCGATCGCGTAGCCCGTGACGACCATCGAAATATCTTCGAGCGTGGCCCCGAGGTTCCCCATCATGGTTGGAATAGCGACATTCACGATGCTCGAGTCGACGATCTCTAGGAGAGACGCCAAAAGCGCCACGAAAACAATGAGCTTCTGCTCGCGATTCACCGATGATCCTTAGCCTTTAGAGTTAGTGCTTGTGAACTTTAACAACCGCAGAAAGACCCGCGCGCAACCGTTCGATATCGCTCGCATCGAGGCCCGTGAGCTTAATGCGAACGGGAACGCGCTGAACGACCTTCGTGAAATTGCCAGTCGCATTATCGGGCGGAAGAAGCGCAAACGTTGCGCCTGTCGCCGCACTCAAACTCTCGACGAGACCGTGATAGGCGCGACCCCCGATAGCATCGACTTCGACATCGACGGTTGCGCCGACGCGAATCGAATCAAGATCTGTTTCTTTAAAATTAGCGATGACCCAACGTTCGGTTGAGCCGACGAAACCAATCAAAGGCACACCCGGCGTCGCGAGCTGCCCGACTTCGACGGATTTCCGGGCGATGAAACCGTCGACGGGAGCGCGAATCTTCGTGTTAGCGAGGTTCAGCTCAGCTTGCGCGACTTGCGCTAGCAGCGCCTCGTTTTTGGCGTGCACGCTGCTGAAATTAGCGAACGCTTGATCGTATTGCTGGCGAGAGACGGCTTCGCTTTTAAAAAGAGATTGGATGCGTGAGTAGTTTCGTTCGGCATCTTTGAGTTGCGCCTGAACCGACTCTAGCTCGCCTTTGAGTTGGTGAAGCGAATTTTGGTAGTCACGATCATCGAGCTCAACGAGGACATCGTCGGCCTTCGACTTTTGGCCTTCGGTGATATCGGCTTTCAAAACGTAGCCCGAGACTTTTGGCGCGAGCATGACTGTGTTGCCCTGAATTTGCGCGTTGTCGGTTTTGACGTAGGTCAAAAACTGATAAAGAAAATAGCCGATAACGAGAACGATGGCGATCGCGATGGCGCTTAAGAGACGTTGTTTTTTACTCATGACGTAGACCCTTACTCAAATTTGTAAAGTGATTGACCGGTCGCGGCTTCTAGATTCACCAGCGCTTCGATTGCCCCGATCTGCGAATTCACGAGACCCGCACGGGCGCGGAAAAGTTCGGCTTCGGCATCGAGGAGATCTGTATTTGTACGAACGCCGACCTTCCGACCTTCTCGCGCAAGGCGCACGCTTTCGGTGGACTTTTCGACATCGCTTGCGCGCGCTTTAAAGATACTCGCGTAGTAGAGATACCGACGGCGCCAGTATTCAAAATCATTCCCAGACTTCAGCTGCGCCAAGATCAACGATTTCTCTGCTTGGACTCGCTGCTCGACCGCTTGCCGATCACGCGCGTACGAGATACCGCCGTCGTACAGATTCCAATTCAAATTTACGGCCGCACTGTATGCGTTGCGAAAGCCTTCGCCCGTGAGATCGTCTGTGCGGTTATTGTACTGTTGGTACTGACCGTTGAGCGAAACGCGAGGGACCCAGAAACGATTGGCCGCATTCGCAGTGTGATCAGCACCCTCGACCCGCTCACGAAGGGCTTGCAGATCGGCTCGTTCGTGCTCTTCGTACTTTAAGTTTTGCACCAGATCGGGCGTCAAGACCGGCAGCTGACCTCTGAGCACGACATTTTTCATATCGACCCCGAGCATTTCACCTAAACGAAGGAGGCTGACCGAAACGTTGTCGGTCGAATTCAACAATTCTGACTGCGATTCGCTGGTTTGAACTTCGACACGCAAAACGTCGAATTTTGTGCCAGCGCCGGCTTTCTTGAAGAGACGCACATCGTTCAAATGATCTTCAAGAGTTTTTAAATTTGAGGCCGCCACGTCTTTTAAAGTCTGCGCAGCTAGTGCTCGGTAAAAAAACAAAACCACGTCTCGCGAACCTTGAAACCGGGCCCAATCGAGGTCTTTTTTAGCAGCCCGCTCGAAGGCTTGGGCGCCCTTGAGACGTTCGAAATTCGCGAGCCCATCAAAGACCGTCCAGTCGGCACCCAACCCGTAAACGGTTTTCGGTATCACTTGAGGAATGGATTGCGTTGTCGGACCGAGCGCGATGTCGACGTAAACGAGGCGAGCATCTAACAAGCGAGAGGCGTTGGCCGTGAGTTTCGGTAAGAAGCCCGAAAGCGTTTCAACACGCTTCCAGGACAACTCTTCAAGGACCGAAGCTGCTTTTTCAACCTTCGGAGATTGATCGAACTGACTCAGCGCTTCTTGCAGCGTGAGTGGTTTCAGGTCGACGGCGGCGAAGGTCAGCGAACTGAAACCCAATCCAAAGAGCGCAACCACGGCCCACCAAAAACGGAGTGACATACGAAATACCTCTGCTAATAGTTGTATCGGCAAATCGTTTGCACCGCAAACGATTGATTTAATCAACTAATAACTTTTTTGTCGACTGGACTTTTGCAAAGGGTTTATATAATCCTAGAATGAGTCACATGGATCCTAAAAAGCACGTCTTTCACATTTCGCTTGAAGGCACAACCCTCCCGACGCACGAGGCACTCATCCCTCACTTCGGCTATTGCTTCATGAAATCGGCACTGAAATTTAGAAAGATGCTATCGGAAGAGCTCGCTAGACTAGGATTGATTCCACCACAAATGGGCGTCATGGTGATTCTCTCTGACGCCGGCACGATGAATCAAATTCGTTTAAGCGAAGAGCTCCACATCGACAAAGCGACGATGGTCAAACTCTTAGACGCGACCGAAGAGAGCGGCTTTGTGCGACGCAAGGCCGACCCGAACGATCGCCGAGTCAAACTCGTTGAACTCACCGCAAAAGGAAAGGCGCTCATGCCCAAGCTAAAGCGCGCTCGAGAGAAGACCGAAAGTGAATTTATGTCACCTCTCACGAAGACCGAACTCAAAGAGATGCGGCGCTTGATTACCAAATTGGTGCGTGCATAAAGCTTAGTACCGAATCGTCATGACCCGGTCGTTGGTATAGTTCACCCGACCAATTTTATCGCCTTTGATGGGCCTCACGTACCGGCACTCGACAATTAAAAGATCAAAGCGCTCACCCTTCATGCCCTTGACGCGAAGGCCTAGCGATTGCTCAAGCACCCAGCGACCCGCTTCTTGAAACTCAAGGTCTGTCACGGCGCGCCCGCGCGTACGTCGCAGAATTGCGTGTGCGCCGGTATGATCGCGGAGGTGAAGCCAAAAATCGAAAGCCTGCGCCTTTCGCAAAAGCGCTAAGTTATCGCTCGCGGATTTTCCGATGTAGACATCGAGATCGGATGCGATCTGATGGCGCCGGCCTCGAGCGGCAGCGCGTGCGAGTAAACTTTCATTCGGCTTTTGTGCCCCGCCTTTTCCTGGTAAATCAAACTTGGCCGGACCAGTTTTTTCTAATTTTTGGAGTTCGGCTTCGACGATCGCGATGCGGGCGCGCGTGCCCGCAGATTTTCTTTCGTTTTCTTTGGCCCGATAAAAGGCGTGCTCGATATTCCACGAGAGAGATTTTTTAGAATCGATGAGCTCGCGCCACTCATCAGGTACGTCGAGTGAATACTGCGCCTTCAGCCACTCGCCGAGTTCGCGGTGGGCGCCTG
Source organism: Bdellovibrionales bacterium (assembly GCA_043732445.1). GTDB lineage: Bacteria > Bdellovibrionota > Bdellovibrionia > Bdellovibrionales > JAMPXM01 > CAJYOV01. The sequence goes on from JAYTHQ010000419.1 coordinate 7,563, forward strand.
ACGTTTTCAACGCCAGCTCTTCGGCCATGCGCTCGAGCGCCGCTCGCTTTTTCTCAACGGCCTTTTGATATTTCTTTTCTCTTTGGCCCGCATCGGTCAGTTGAACATTGGCTTGTTTTGTCACGGCGGCGGTCTGAAGCTGTTGCCAGGCGGTCGCAATCTCATCCCACGTTCGGACGATCGGCTCGACTCGTTGCTCGGTGAAAACTTGAACCGGCAATTCTTTTGGTTTCGACTCGGCGACAGTTGATTTGCCGTCAGTCGCAATGAGATTTGCGGCGTGCGGAATCAGATGCGCTTCAATGACGAGAGGCGCCGTCGTCTCTTCGTCAGCGGCTCTGAAAAAAGAAAAAGTGAGGACTCGCCCGCGGCTGAGATCGGCGCGCA